>JAPDJO010000029.1 GCA_029259115.1 Thermoplasmatota archaeon
GGGCTCTATACTTTGGTCATTACTATATGGATGATTGTAGTCTGCCACCAACATTTTCACATGGAAATGTATGGACACTTGGTCTTTATGGCGCCAAGAATTGGAGCGGTGTTTTTCATGGAGGTTTTTCGACGTACTCATACCTAAACCCTTATCCTTTTTATCCACTATTTCTGTATCTTCTGTATATTGAGATTTATCTGGACGAATATTCCGGATGGCATGTGAGTGAAACAATGATGGAAATGCTGGATTTTGCCCTGTTTGTACTCTACTTTCCGATATTTTCCCTTTACTATGCTGATCCATATGGGACGGAGATATATTTACCTGGAGCAATAGGATTCTATGGCATATACATAAAAGTACCAATAATTGATCAAGCGTACTTTATGGGTTACTCTCATGCGGTCTCCATAGAAAATGTTCAATAGAAGTAAATCCATTTTGTACAAAAATTATTTAAGCTCTTACAATGTTTGTAAATGTGGGGTGTACAGATTGAAAAACAGGGTTGTTTACAGATTGATGGTTCATCTTGTTTTTACTCTGATTATTCTATCCATACTGCCATCCGCTGTTGTGAACAGTGAGAAAAGATCACAGACAGATTCCAAAGATGTTGTGGAAATATCGATTTTATTTCCTAGATTCGGAAAAGAGTTTGGAAACAGAACTTTGAAGATTTCCAAAGAGAAATATGTTAAACTTGGGGAGATATTCAACATTACCCTGGAATCACTTGAAAAGGCAGAAACGGATGAAGAGATATGCAGAATATTCAATGAAACTATTGTGAAGCTTAAAGATATGGGAATTTTATCAGGTATCGATATCAAAAGGTTACAGAGATTAGTAATCAACAGGTACTTGAAGAGCAAGAAATACACACAATTCCTCGAAAAATTAAGCAAGAAATTCAATATTTCGGATAAGGTTGATAATCTGTTTTGCCTTATATGTGGGAGAGTTGATGCCAACAGATCTTTTGATATAGATCTGCTTTCCCGGGTATATGATCTTGGCGTGCGCTTGCCCATATCTATAACTGCACTCGTAGTGGCCATGCTCTTACGTATGCTACTTCCATCCAGTGACTCCCTAGAAAACTTCTTAGAATTTCTTTGTTGGATACCCATTGGCATATCATTTATTCATTTACAGTCACCATTGCCAGTATTCGGCGCCCTGTACCTCGGTGCAGAGGAGATAATTATTTATGACCCCAACGGGAAGACATATCTACGCCCTGCGCATGGTCATGTATGGACTAAGGGGTTAAAAGGGGTTAAGGTGTGGGATGGTACATTCTATGGAAATTTTTCTATTTTGTTTTATCCCTACTACCCAATTTTGTCTTATTCCCTGTTGTTGATAGAATATCTCCAGGAAAAAATGCCCCAATATAGCGATATCCTGAATAAGCTAAGTATCTCTCTACTTCTTCTCAGATTCCCTATACTCATTTTTATGTATAGCATTTTCTCAAATTTCAGATGGTGCGTAGACTGGCTTCCGGCTGCACTGGGATATAATGGCATTTTTATAAAAGTACCATCCAGCTACAGCTTCTTCATAGGTTATGCTCACGCTGTCTCGATAGAGTACGCCGATTTTTAAGTGATAAAATTTCATTGTTTCCTTGCTTTTCGATTTATTTAAATACCTTTTATCTTATCCACCTTCTGAACATCAGATGGCCCGGGTGGTGTAGCGGTAACATAAGGGACTGTGGAGAGGGGCTTCGCCCCTTCTAACCCTGCAGAATCCGGAATCCCTTGCAGAGATCCCTTGTCCCGAGTTCAAATCTCGGCCCGGGCCTTATCCAATGACCCTCTCCCACTTCTTCACATTCAGAACCTTTCCAAGAGAACTTCCCCTTTTGATCTCCTCTCTTATCCTGTCTTCATGCTCCTTGACATCCAGAGATCTGTTTGCTATCTCCTGTGCTATCTCCTGAGGAATCACCACAACTCCAGAATCGTCACCAACTATCCAGTCTCCCGTTCTTACGGTCTGTCCACCACATTTGATTTCCACACCTATCTCTCCAAATCCTTTTGGTTCCCCAGCATTCGATGAAACGTTTCTGCAGAATACGGGAAAATCCATTTTCAGGAGATCGTCGAGATCCCTCACCGCCCCATCTACAACAACACCAGCAAGACTTTTCATCTTCGCGCTCCATGTTGCAAGCTCTCCCCATACGGCAGTATCTCCAGAGCCAGCATCTATTACAAGCACATCTCCAGGTTCTGCTTTGTCTATGGCTTCTATAGGCTTAGCCCAGTCACCATCCATGGTTTTAACGGTCAGAGCCCTTCCAACCATGTGAAAACCAGATTTTATAGGTCTGATTCCGTGCATCGCCCCCTTCCTGTGCATGGCATCAGATATGTTTGGCGTTGAAACCTTCGAGAATGCTTTCCTCAATTCCTCCTTGCTGTACTTTTTATAGAGTTCAACTTTGATCTTCTTCCTCTCGCTCATGGCTTTCTTTATCATCCTTGTAGCTTCGGTGACATTCGGGGCTTTCGTTATCGCTCCTCCAACGATTATTATCGATGCTCCAGCATTCACAGCATCAACTACTGTCTCGCTGTTCAGACCACCCGCAATCGCTACAGGAATATCTACGTTCTTCACGATCTCCTTCGTTATCTGTATGGGATTTTCTCCCCTCATCTGCTCATCTATACCAACATGAACGCATATGTAATCGACCCCCAATTTCTCAAGTTCCTTTGCTCTCTTTACTTTATTATCAACTCCGATGACATCAACCATAACCTTTGTACCATACTTTCTGCTCGCTCTCACCGCCTCTTTTATAGTTTCATCATCGGCAACTCCAAGAATACAAACAACATCTGCTCCAGCCTTTGATGCTATCTCTACTTCCAAGGCCCCAGTGTCCATGGTCTTCATATCAGCGACTATTGTTTTGTCTGGAAATTCCTTCTTCAACTTCCTTACGATTTCGAGACCTTCGCTTTTTATCAAAGGTGTGCCAGCTTCAAGCCAGTCGGCGCCGCCCTCGATAGATTCCTTTGCTATCTGTATAGCTCTGTGACCGTTTATCAGATCCAGGGCCACCTGAAGGATGGGTTTCATGATATTGCATATTCTCGAGGGATTTAAAAGGTGTGTAGGTGCTATTGAAATAATCGGTAATGGTTGCTTATCAGCCTTCGACTCACCAAGATGGTGAAATCTTATGTTGAGATTGGAAGAGACTCGGAACCTGAATATCCCTTCTTTTCGTACAACTTCTTGAGTATTATCGGCGTGAGTATCGAAGATACTATGACGTAGATGATAGTCGTTGTGATGATGGCTGTACCCATCTCGATGCCAAATACGCCGGAGGAATATGCTAGGGCTGCAATAACCAGCGCTACCTCCATCTCGGGAACCATCCCGATTCCCACACATAGCGATTCTCTTGCGCTCATACCGCCAAGTTTTGCTCCAAATCCGCATCCCACTATCTTTCCCATAAAGGCTAAAGGAATTACGGCAAGCAGGAGAAGATTGAAACATGAGATGAGTTCAAAGTCAACCAGTATTCCAACTTTTACAAAGAAAATGGGAATGAACACCGCAGAAGAGATTACTCTGATTGGCATCGTTATTTTCCTTGAATGTCTTGATTGCCCCATGAGTAAGCCGGCAAAATATGCACCTGTTATAGGTGCAATCTTTGATAACTGTGCAAAATATGCAAGCAATAACATTATACCAAAGGCAACACTAGTCATCCCAAAAGGTATATGAAGGAATTTATCAGCCCAATCCATCATTCTTTCAATCAATCTATATCTCGAAACAAGATAAAGTGCAAGGAAAAATAAGGTTATTCCAATAACCACTTCTATGATTTCTCCACTGCTCAGCACAACGGTTACAAGCACTATTCCAAAAATGTCATCCACAACTGCTGCTGCCAAAATCGTGTTTCCAACTCTGGTGTGCAGGATTCCCATATCCATCATCGTTCTTGCGGTGACTCCAACGCTTGTAGCGGTATAGATCGTACCAAATGCCATTGCTGCTTTTATATCAAAGTTCAGTAGGTAAAGAGAGAATAAGAATCCAAAGAGGAATGTGATTAGAACTCCGAAGATTCCCGTCAAAAGGGCGCTTTTTTCGCTCTTTTTAAAATCTTCCAAATTTGTTTCCATACCAGATAAAAAGAGGAGAGAGAGGATTCCCATATCTGCAAAGAAATCGAAGGCTGGATGGTTGATATCCAGATTAAGTGAGAATTCATGATTTATAAAGTGCATGGTTGGAGGAAGAAGGAAAGATACGAGAGAGAAGAAGATACCGATCAGAATCTCGCCCACAACAGGGGGCAGTTTTTTCCTTATAAATATTTCGTCCATGATTTTTGTGAGAATCAATGCCAGTGCGAGTTCAACGAGCATGCTTATTTACCTCTACCCATGCCCTTATTAATTCAAGAATATTCAGATCCCCGATGACATGCATATTTTCATCCACGACGGGCAACTCTTCCAGACTGTTCTTAAACATCTTTTTGAATGCAACTTCAAGAGTGTCATCGTCTCTTACATATACGGGTGGAAGCATTATATCTCTCGCCTTTGTTTCACCGCTAAGTTTCATTGGAAAATGGTATGAAATATACTCCTCCGGAATATATTTGCAGTAAAGATACTGCACAAGTTCAATTACCGGTATTATTCCCACGAGTCTCTCTCTACCATCTAAAACATAGACCGATCTGGTCTTTGGGTCCTCAATAATCTTCTCTGCAACCTCCAAAAGATTATCATCTTCGTGAACGATCGATACCTGCTGGGTGATAAGGTTCTTTATGTTCTTTACTTTTATTCTCTCCATATACAGTAATTTCCAAAGGTCCAAGAAATAGAAAAAATTTGGGGTGAATCTTCCATTTAGGAGCGGCGCCGCCTTCACAGTATTTTGTAAAAATAACTCAGCGACCTGAACTCTCTTGAGATTTCTATCATATCCACTAAAACAATTGATATTACAGAAATCCGAGCGCCTCCTCGATCCTATTCATCTCTATACCTGTTGTAAGACTTCCTATTACAGCTCCGTGAGAGTTTGCTATAATACCGCTTCCTATCAAAGGTACTCCGTGATTTACGGTTCCGACCATTACATCTATTTTAAAAGTTTTCTCTAGAAGTTCTCTTTCCTTCTCCTCGATTTTGGGATGACAAAGCAGTCCTTTGTTGGTCACAACCGCAGCCATACCAACGGTTTTCAATCCTGCTATTGTACCTGTTCTTACTGGCACTCCAAATACCTCTTCCATCTTTTTGATATTGTATCGCCTTATATCAGGATGGACAAGGGCTCCATTATCATTAACTAGAATGTTATTCCCTGCTGCATTATGTCTATCTTGAATAACAAATACTTTGAAACCTTCTTCTTCCAATATCCTTACACTCTCATCATCAGCCGTATTTGAGATGACAGCTCCATGGGAGTTTATGGCTAATAATGATCCAATTATGGAACTTTCTGAGATACTCATCTCTACAACCTTTACATTCAATGCCTTCGAAATCTTGCTTTTTACTCTCTTTGTTAAATTTTTCCTTAGGAAAACGATTTCGTCATTTGCTCTTGCGAATATTCCAACATGAGGATTCCTATCAAAGTCAAGTTGTTCCAGCATGCATCACTTCTCTTTTTGTTCTTCTGGTTTCTCTTTAACCTTCTCTTTGTCATCACTTTCCTTTTTTTCTTCAGGTGGTTCCTCTATTTTTGCTTCATCTCCCTTCTTCTCTGTATCAACTTCTTTGCCTTTTTCTTCTGGCTTCTCAGATTCTTTCGCCTCTTTTTCTTCCTCTTTCACTTCTTCGATTTTAGCAATTCTTTTCTCCTTGTCCTCCTCTGTTTTTTCTTCGGTCTCTCCTTCAATCTCTGCAGGCTTTTCCTCACCTTCCTTCTTTTCTTCCTCAGCTTCCTCCTCTTTCTTCTTAAGTATAGGCTTCTTTGATTCTTTTATTACTTTGAGTTCTTCTCTGAAGGATTTAAACTCAACTTCTGGAAGAGATACCTCAACGACTCCATCATCAAATCTAACAGCTCTCACCCTTATCTTACTCGGTATCTTATACTTGCCTCTAGACCATATTGCATGATTTACAGATTCATCGATCCATATCTTTTCTGTATCAACTTTCATGTGTCTAGACAAAAATTTTCTTATTGTCTTTATTGCTCTGGGTGCAGCCTTTGAAGAAGGGCCATGTTTTGCGCCCCTTAAAGGTATAACATATATCCTTTCCAATTCCTTCTCTGCCATAGCCATCACTTCTGAAGTTTACTTCTTCTCCAATTTCTTATCTTAGGATGCCTAAGAAATCTCCTACTAGTTCTTATGACTACCCACGCAGGAACCCTTCTATTGCTCTTTAGAGCTTTTAGCAGCCTCAGTTTTTTTGCCAAAGGTTTGTGCCTTGCCATTATAATCCCCTTCTTTCTATCTTAATATCTCTTTTACTTTTGGCTAGTTTAGCTAGGAGAGCTTTCAGTTGAGTGTCATCAATTTTACTTCTTATCTTTCCGCTCTGAGCTAAGATTATGAGTTGATCTTCTATTGCTCTCGCAAATTCTGGTCTTGCCATCTTTATCCTAGCCAACCTTTCTCTTGCTTCATGAGTCAGTATCAGGGAAAGGATTCTTCTCCTCTCTTCCTCTATCTCTTCCCTTTCCAATTCTTCCTGTTCCTGTATAGCTTGCTGATATGCGAGTTGTCTTTTCAATTCCTCCAATTTTCTCCTTTTTATCTCTTCTAGGTCTTCATCCATATCAATTCCTTCAGTACTTCTTTAGTTCAGGTATCTGCTCTTCCAACTCAAGCTTAACCTCATGGGCAGTATTATCTACAAATGATTGACCTTTTGGAGTTATAACTCTACCCTTTCCCTTAATTTTTGTAACATAACCAGCTTCCTCTAACTGTTGAAGTGCCTTTCTTACTATAGATCCGCTTCCCTTTACTGCTCTGTAAGGTTTTGATCCTTTGTCCTTCTTCCCACCATATTCTGCTCTTAGCCTTTCTATACCAATACTCTTTCTGATATATACTTTCCTAAGTATGGATGCACACCTTGTGTACCACCAGTCTGGATCCATAGGGGGATTCTCGGAATGAGGACCTGTCTTTACGAATCTGGCCCATTCCGGCGGCGTAAATGTCTTATCCTTCTTCAATTTCTCTGCAATCTTCTTGATTAATGCATCTGCTGGAACATCATATGCGGTTGTCATATTCCATATCTCCTTATTTTAAAAGGCTGTAAGGGGTATTTAACATTAGTTATTTAAGGATAGCGAAAGATTTTTCTTTCAGAGGTATCCTTTTGTAGGAACCACAACGATAACAATATATGATCAATTTTCCTCTACCAGTCCTTATCCTCGCATTAACCCCTGGAAGAAGAAATCTATAGCATTTCTTGCAAAATAAGAGCTTGTATTTTTTTGGTATTCTCACTCTATATTTCATTCCGATCTTTCTTGCTATCTCAACATATCTATCTGCTCTATCCATCCTGTTCCTTAAAGCCTCCTTTTCAGCAAGCTCGAAAAGTTCTGATATTCTCTGTTTCGCTATGGTCTTGTATAGTCTTTTCTCTCTCCTTCGGACTTTTCTCGGCATTCTCCAGATGTTAAGGCTTTTCTATATTTTAACTTAATTTGCTATCCACATTATTTTTATTCAGATTCTCAAAAATTATATAAATCGATATCAAGTTTGAATTAAAGGTAGATACGATGAGGAAAACATACATCTTTCTATTTTTAGGGCTGATGATACCAATAATAATTCTATCGAATGTAAGCATATCTGTTTCATCTACAGATGGTCACCATATCACAGAAATTGAAAGACCTGCCGAGGGAAAAATTTACTTCAACGATAAGGAGTTGTTCTTTACAAGTGTGGGAAATAAAACTATAGTTATTGGGCCTATAACTGTTATTGTAAGAGGATTTTTTTCAAAAATGATAAGAAAGGTTGAGATAAAGATAGACAATAACACGATACACAGCGGAAGTTTCGGTCCTGTAGCATGTAGGATAAACAAAAAGCTAATGGGTATGCATGAGCTCAAGATTGTTGTGCATTTTAGATCACCCAAGATAGATCCTTTCATTTTGACTAGAAAAATATTCTTCTTCAATCCTGTTCCGCAGTTGTTCGATATCAAGGGTACAATAGTAGGCGTTGTATTTGAAGGAAATAGCAGTTCCTACGATGCTAGATTAGGAGGAATTAATGTAACCATCATACCAGTGAATCGCGATACTTCGGGAAATAATACTCCAGTAACCGTAACAACAGGGTATATGCTTCTCAACAGAGGAAAATTCAGAGTAAGGGTTAAACCGGGACCGTATTACATACATATAAGAGAGGTTGGCTACAAACCATGGGAAGAAATGGTTATTGTGCGTGCAGGAGCAAAAACAAGAGTGAAGATACATCTGGAAAGCCTAGCCTCTTAACTCAAAAAATTCATATATCTTTTCCTGTATTTTTCACTGATAATGAAGATACTAGTGGTTTATTATTCGAGAACAGGAAATACGGAGATGCTTGCAAGGGCTATCGCTGAAGGCGTAAAGGCAGAAGGAATCGAATGTGTATTGAAAAGAGCAAGCGATGTTAAAAGAGAGGACTTTCTTGAGGCAGATGGAATAATAGCTGGATCACCTGTATACTTTGGAAGCATGGCATCTGAACTTAAGAAGGTCTTTGATGAATTTGTCGATATAAGGGAGGAAATGGAAGGTAAAATAGGTGCAGCATTTGCAACATCTGGGGATAAATCCGGTGGAAAGGAAACAACATTGCTTTCTATAATACAAGCTATGCTAATATATGGGATGATAATTGTTGGCGATCCCATGGATGCCACAGGACACTACGGTGTATCATGTACAGGTAGACCATCATCTAGAGATCTTGAGAATGCAAGGAAGTTGGGTAAAAGAGTAGCAAATCTAGTCAAGAGGCTGAGAGCTTGAGCAAAAAGATACTCATTGTTTATGAAAGTGTTCATAACAGAAATACGGAAAAGATAGCAAATATCCTTGGAGAGTTTTTAGACGGTGATATCTTCAGAGTTAGAGAGATAGATCATAGTATACTCCTAGATTACGACGTGATAGGATTTGGTTCAGGGATCTATTTCGGAAAACACCATAAATCACTTTTTGAGCTTCTAGAAGAGATAGACAGGTTGGAGAAGAAAGCCTTCATTTTCTCAACGAGATCTATAACACCTCAGTCTGTAGCTCACAAAAACCTAAAGAGAGAATTAATGGAGAGAGGAGCGGATATATTAGGAGAACTCTCGTGTAAAGGGGAAAATAGAGTAGGACCCTTCAAACTTCTAGGCGGAATATGTAAAGGCAGACCAGATGAGAGAGATGTAGAAAAAACCAAGATGTTTGCAAGGAGATTGATAGAAAGATTATAGCTATTTCTTTACCTTAACTTCCTCTATTTTGTAATCGCCAGCTTCTATCTTTGGTTTTTTCTTGATGAAAAAGTATACCTTTGGGATACTTCCCACCAAGATTATTGCTACAAAAAGTGAAATCAGGGTTATTAACTTCTCTTTACTCATTTGGTGTCCAACTATCTCGGTGAATACAAAGTAGAAGAGTAAAACAAACATTGCCAAGACAATTGAGCCATGAATATTTGCTATCACAAGCGTTCTAAACTCTTCTTCGTGCAGCCTTTCCAGCCAAGAGTATGCTAATGATCCTTTTCTGGTCAACAAAATCGAGATCAAAATAGCAATAGCCCATATCGTTACTATTATCCATCCAAGGTTATACAACATTTTCTGGATATTGATCTCCTCTCCTGCCTTACTTGCAAATATGAAATAGAAGATGAGGGATATCATTGAGATATCGATTAGTGCAAATATGTTCATTATTATCAGTATCTTGGTTCCTGTCCTTACCACTTTTTTTTCACCTATATCTTTATTGTTATTCCTCCTCTGCTGCCAGAGGTTTGTCTTGGTAAGAATGGCGCCAGCGCTGATGCCAGATTTGCCAAACTCATAGATTGCAGGATAACCTTCCCCGGACCTTTTAATGTTGTTAAGAATATCCCTTCTCCGCCAAAGAACATGGTCTTTATTCCTTTTACTCTCTCTATGTCAAAAGTAACTGTGGAGTCCCAGCCAACAACACTACCTGTATCAACCTTCAGAATCTGATCTTCTTTGAGATCAAACTCAACAAAATCTCCACAAGCATGTATAAAAGCCAGACCTTCTCCGTAAAGTCTCTCGAGTATGAATCCTTCTCCTCCGAAGAAGGCAGCTCCCAATCTTCTTTGGAACGCAATATCTATGTTCACAGAATCTTGAGCACATAGGAAAGCATCTTTTTGAGCTATAAACTCTTTATCTGGAGAGATCTCTATAGGTTTTATTGTTCCAGGTGCATTTCCAGCGAAAGCTACCAGTCCAGTTCCTCCCACAGATGAGAATTCTGTCATAAAGAAAGTCTCTCCAACCGCTTTCCTTTTCAATGCTTCTAGAAATCCTCCCCTAGCCTTTGCTTCCATGTTTATGTTTCCGCTCATATAGACCATTGATCCTGCTTCTCCATACACCTTCTCGCCAGGCTCCAACTCTATGGTAACAATCTGCAGATTATCTCCCGTTATTTTGTATTTCATCCTATCACCCACATGGAAAAATCTTCTAGATTTTTTAAGTTTTTCACAGTTAGAAATATAAAATCTGTTTTATAATTAGGTAACAATTGTACAGAAAGATGTTTAAAAGAACTAAACAAAAGGTAAACTGATGAAAGTCATCGGTCTCATAACTAGTATGAAAGAAGCAAAAGAGCTTGAGTATATAGCAAAGGTTAGAATCGTAGTGAATAGAATCCATCTTCTTGCCATGATTGGAAAAGCAAGGAGCGAGAGGAGGAAAGGATTTAGTTTGTAGTCTTTAAAATGTTCAATCATTTATCGAAGATTTAAAAATGCTTATTCCTTTAACCTCAACCATGACTGTACTTATAGTATCTTCGACGGAAGATCCAGCTAGTACAAACATCAAGAAGTTTCTCCTTGAGATTGGTGATTGGAACAAATTTGGTGAGATCTTCTCTCATCCGGTATATCTAGATGAAAACATAGACTCTATAATTGTAACTATAGATGACCGTCACATAAGGCATGAAAACATCGATAAAGAAGTTATCGAGGAACTGAATATAAGCGTAGATCTGCTAATTGTTGTGTCCAGACATAGGAGTAAAACCGGAGAACCTACTCTAACAACTCATCCTCTTGGTAACTTCGGAGAGGCAAAATTTGGTGGAAGAGATAGAACTTTTGTTAAGTCATCTCCAAAGCTGATGACAGAACTGCTTAGATTATTGAAAAAACATGCGAGGTTAGATAATCTATATCATCAAGTAAGCTTTGAGGTTACACATCATGGTCCTTTTGTAGAGGTTCCTGCTCTCTTTGTAGAGGTTGGAAGTACAGAAGAGGAGTGGAGAAATGAAAAACCCGCAAGGAGCGTAGCCAAGGCAGTGTATGAACTTCTTTCCAATTATAGATCTGAAAGTGATCTTTCTGAGGAGATACCTGTGCTGATTGGAATAGGCGGCGGGCACTATGCTCCGAGATTTACGGATCTAGCTTTTGAAAAGAAGGTGGCTTTTGGGCACATGATACCTAGTTATCAAATAGAGGCTGGATTGGTCGACGAAGAGATAATCAAAAAGTGTATAGAGGCAACACCAGGATTCAGCGGAGTATATATACATAGAAAAGCTCTGAAAAAATCTGAGGTTAGAGAGTTTGAGAGGATGTTTGAAGATATGCAAATAAGGGTTTTCAGATCTGCTGATCTATCTCCTTTATCTTAGATTTTGCTAATATGTGAGCTTGTCTTAAAGGTTCAGGTATTCTGTATTTCAAAAATCTTTTGACTATATCTATCGATGTTTCCATAGAAACTCTGTGTCCTGGAGAGATGAATATCGGTCTTTTTGATGAGTATAAAACATACCCTATCTTATCTCCCTTATCAAAGATGTATCTACCTTCAATTTCACCATGAAGCAGATTTTTTGCAACGCCAATCGTTGGGATATCTAGAACTATCCCTAGATGGGATGCTATCCCTATCCTGTAAGGATGAAGTATTCCGTTACCATCTACTAGAAATATTGAAGGTCTTTCTTTCACCCGGTTTATGAGTTTCTCAAACAATGGCAACTCTCTATATGCTAAATACGTTGGAACATACGGAAATTTTATTTCATCTGTGATCCAAACTCTATCCATAACATTTCCTAGTCTATCCATAATCACACAAGCCGCACATGCCAATCTTCTCTTCCTACTCGAGTAAGCGACATCCAATCCCCCTATCGTCTCTATATCATCAAAGTCATCTTCTATCCTGACTTTCTTACTCAACTCCAACTGTTCCTTCCTGAGTCTCTTTAAAGGATATTCGCTGACAAAATTATCAAAAAATACCTCATCAAAGTTGACTATCTTACCATCAATGACTTTTATTCCATCCTTTTCTAACCTTCTTATCTTTTCTTCAATTCCTAAACCAAATCCACCTAAAGTTCCATCTGAATTTACTACTTTATAGCATGGAGTGAAATCAGGATTAGGGTTTTGATTCAAAGCAAAACCAACAGCTCTCGAAGCTCTTATGTCTCCAAGAGCTTTAGCTATAGCTCCATAAGTAGATACTTTACCCCTAGGTATCTGTCTAGTTAATCTATAAACTTCTTCGAACAGATCTATCTCCACAGATATGGATATTTTCGTTCGTGTTTAAAATTGTTAACCTGCAAGCCCAAACTTTTATAAATCAAAATATTACTAAATTGACATTATTAAATTAAAATATCTTGTTTGAAAGAAAAGACAAGGGGTGAAAGCGAATGAGGAAAATAAAAATCTATGTGACTTTAGCTATCTTGTTTATGTTAGTCCTCATGCCAGTACCTTCAACAGCAGATGTAAATATAGAGGGACGATCCAAAAAAGCATATACCTGTGATACCGTGGACGGGGATTATGAATATAAAATAGCAAAGATGACTATAAGTCCAGGTGATTTTCCTTGGTATAAGCCAAAGCTCTCCATTAAGTGGTATATTGAGTCTGGAGAAAGATTCGTTGCTCCCCATTCCCCAAAAAAGATCAAATTCATTGTAGAATGGAAAATAGCTAATGACGCTGCCCCATGGCCAGATGAAGTATGGAAATTTTCCTTTAAACTGGTTTGCAGAGATAAATCGATCTATCACCTTATCAATTATGTAATAGGAACTGATAAATATGAAAGACATGACAGAATCGGAGTTGAGGACGGTGGAAGTGGCAAATTAGAAATAGCGTTTTGTCCAAGAGACAAGGTCCCCTGGATCTTTGATTATGGTAACCAAACTTCGGCTATGGTATATGCAGTTCTCTCTATGAAGTACGAGAGAGGAGGAAAGAAATGGACAAAAGATAGTGATGCTGTTGGTATGGAGATATATTTGGAGAATGCTCCTCCATCTAAACCTATACTCTCTGGACCACGCACATTAGAGCCAGATGAAGTTGGCGTATTCAAAGCTTACTCAACAGACCCAGAGGGAGACACCATCCAGTATCAATTTAAGTTTGGTGATCATGTCACTAAATGGAGTGGACCACGAGCATCTGGAGAAGAAATTGTCATGACTTACTCTTGGGATTCATATTATAAGGGTAAAACTATTAGTGTGAAAGTTAGAGCGAGAGATACTTATACACCCTGTAAAGTAACGGAGTGGACCGAGATAAAGGTTAAAATTACGAAAAACAAGGATATACAAGTGTCCCAAAGGACTTCACGAATGAGGCAAGCGAACAAACCTATCATTCCAATGAGATCGTTTCACCCTTCTGAAAATTTATTGATACATGCTATACTGAAACATTTCCATAGATCGATGATGACAAAAGATGTTATCATCTCACACCTTCCACCATTCACTGATTACAATCAGGAATCTTCAGGAGGTTATAAAAGGGCGAATTATCATGAAAAATCTTCGTTAGGTTGAGTTTTTCTGCTCCGAATATGCATGGACCAATTAACGGAATAGCATAAAATATCTATTAGATGGGGCTCTGCTATCAAATCATCTCCCTATATTTTAGGAAATCGCTGATAATACTTCAACAGAAGTGTTTCGCTGGTATCAATCATCAATAGTTTCTTGTAAATACAACATAAAAATATAAAAATGGAAAAATTTATAATAAACTACATCTTTTAGGAAAGAAAGGTGATACACAATGAAAAAATTCCTGCCACTCTTCGTAATCATAATCGCTGGTGCGGTCTTATTTTCTCCTGGGTTAGAAGCTTTCGGGAAACATAGCACTATTCAAAAGTGGAAAGAGATAAAACTTTCTGATGATCCACTTGTTGGGGAGATGTGGTATGGTGGGCAGGGACAGGTCAAGATTACTCCATACTATGACATTATTGAGATACCTTTAATTAAGGGGCAGGAAGTAGAAAAAACTTTCAGCGTTTACTGTGATTTTGATGATCCTCCTTCAATCTATCCAGAGAGTTGCACTTTTAAGCTTATACACATAAACTCTCAGGGGGAGAAAAAAGAGGTGTCTAAATACTGCAAAGATCGATGGGGAAAAGATGATAACACCAAGTACGATGGATATCTGTATATAACGTGCAAGTTCAAGCTGACGGGACTCCAACCCCAAATCGAAACATTGCGATTAGAAGTTGTCGATCATGCTCCAGCTGTTGACGATGTGTATTATAGAGATATTGTTCTCAAGATCTATGAAGTAAAATTAAATCCAGACATAGAAATAGTGAAGCCAAAAAGAGGACACAAATATGTAAATGACAGGGATACAGGTCCCTCGCAAGATGGAAATACCTATGTCGTGGGCCCTTTGACTATCAAGGCAGAAGTACCGACATCCTGGGTCGCCCCAATAGAGAATGTCAACGGTGAAGTTTGGGTTGAATTCTTTGTCAATGGTAGGAGAATAGGCACAGACTACGATTATGTTCTCCAAGGCGATAAATGCCTATACAGTTATAGATGGTCTGGTCCGGACAAAATTACAGGATTCACATTAAAAGTTGTAGCGTACGATAGTTTCGGCAATGCAGCATCAGATAGTATATACGTATATGGTTCAAAGGGTAGGAATCTCATAAATAGCAATACCATGAGGACGTTTCACCCCCAGATTGTAAGAAATATGTTAAAGACTTTGCTCTTCCTAAAAGGTACTGATCACGATCTCCCAAAACTAACAAAAGATATGTTTCTAATCGGATATGTGAACAGAGGAAATCCGTCAACGACTTTTTCTTCAGATATTCTCCTCCAGTGATCTCCGCCTTTCCAAGAACTGCTTTATTGGGATCATAGAAACATATCAAGGGTCTTTACTGTAATTAAATTTTCAAGTTATTGATCACACGATCATGGTCTAATAATATCTCTTGTAAGCAGGACTCAGATGTATTTCCCTAATAAATATGACTGAGTTGATCGGTCTGGAAAAGTAAGTCGATACCAGCGGATAATTTAATAGCCTCTTTCTTATTCAAAAACTTGATGGATTTCATCAAATTTTTAGGTACTGCAGGTGCAAGATTCGTGATGATAAAGCAACTCAGATCATCTGGAGGTATTTGGGTATCTTTAGACGATACAAACATACTAATAGATCCCGGTCCAGGCTCTCTTATAAGGTGTTTGTCAAGTAAGCCAAGGTTAGATCCAAAAAATCTAGATGGTATAATCCTAACTCATAGACATATCGATCATTCGAATGATATAAATCTAATGATCGAAGCCATGACTAATGGTGGTTTCAAGAAGAAGGGAAAGGTTTTTGCTCCTAAAGATGCTCTCGAGGATGAACCTGTGATATTTAGATATGCGAGGGAACAGGTTGAAGAGATAATAGAGCTGCACGAAGGTAAGGAGTATAGTATCAAAAACATAAGATTTGATACTCCTGTAAAACATCTACATGGTGTGGAAACCTACGGGATAAACATATATGGTAAAGGTATCACGATCTCTCTCATATCTGATACAAAATATTTTGATGGATTGGAAAGTTTTTACAAGGGGGATATATTGATACTAAATGTAATCCGCCTGGAGCCAAGAGATGACATACTTCACCTCTCCCTGAAAGATGCTGAAAAGATCATTTCCAAGAATAGACCTAAACTTTCTGTACTTACTCACTTTGGTATGACTATGCTCAAAGCAAAACCTTGGGAAGTAGCAGAGAGTCTATCTAAAAAACTGAATCTCAAAGTGGTAGCAGCCAATGATGGGATGGTGATTGATATTGAAAAGTATAGAAGCAAGTGAGATAGAACTATTTCCTTACAAGCCGAGAAAATTTCAGAGAGAGATAGTTCTAGCTATAAGGGAGAGTTTAGAGAGTGGTACACCTCTCGTTTTAGAGTCTGGGACAGGATCTGGAAAAACAGTTTGTGCGGTATCCCAAGCTCTGAAGTTTTCTATTGAAAATGGAAAGAAGATAATCTATATAACTAGAACAAATGCTCAGCAAAGACAGGTTATAACCGAGGTAAGGAATATAAGAAAGAGGTTCCCGGAATTTAAAGAAGACATCTTTACTGTTGGTGTGCAGGGAAGGGCTCACACATGTTTACTAGCTAGGTCTGATCCAGAGTTAAGCAAAGGATCGGCGGAGGAGCTATCAAGGTTTTGTTCTGAGATGAAGAAGAGAAAACGAGGGGATGGTTGTCCTTATTTCGAGAATATGAATGATAAATTCGATGAAGTTGAAAAATTGGGAGAATGGATAAAAGATTATATTCCTACAACGGAAGAGATTATAGAGAGATGTAGAACCCTGGTAATGTGTCCATATGAATTGAACAAAATCATGGTTGGGGATGCAAATCTAGTTGTGGCTCCCTACATCTATGTTTTTGATGATCGCCTCAGAAATCTGCTGTTAGATCTCATGGGCGTTAGCGAAGAGGATGCAGTCCTGATAATTGATGAAGCCCATAATCTACCAGAGTATCTCAGAGATTTGCTATCTTCATATCTCAGCGTTTATGCCGTGAATCAATGTATAACTGAAAGTGAGAGATTTGGAGATCCATTTATTTTCAAAAGCATCAAGCTTTCGAATTTCTTGCTTGTAGTGAGAGATGCGATTGATCAAATAAGAAGTGATTTCTTGAGAGAGAATGAAAATGATGCTCTTCTTAGCGAAGACACGTTTTTATCCATCATATCAGATTCTTTAGATATCACTAGAAAGGATATAAGATCGATAGCTGAACAATTGGTATTAATTGGAGAGGAGATAAAGGAGATAAAACAAAGGGAGAAGAAATTACCGAGATCTTATATCTATAGGCTAGGTGTTTTTCTCCTATCGTGGATAGATATGGACGATGAGAGATTTGTGAGATTAGTAGTTGATGAAACCGAAGGAAAAAATCCAAGGATAGAGATATACTGTCTAGATCCATCCTTGGGAGCAGAGCCTATCGAAAGGTTTCATACCTCTATCCACATGTCAGGAACCCTCTCGCCTCTGGAAGAGTATAAAGACTCTCTATCTCTCCCTGAAGACACTAGGCTTTTGTCTTTTCCCTCTCCCTTTCCCAAAGAGAACAGAAAAATCATTTACTCTCCAGCAGTATCAACGAAATACGAAGAGATAAAGTTCTCTGATGATATGGTGGATAAAATAAAGAGTATGATCGTGGAGATCTGCAATAACTTTAACAGAAATACAATAGTATTTTTCCCAAGCTTTGATTTGATGAACGATTTCATAAACAGGGGATTAGTTAAAGAGATTAAAAGAACAATCTACCTAGAAAGAAGAGAGATGAGACAAGATGAACTCATGGATATCGTGCTTAAATTCAAAAAGGGTAGAGGAAAGGGAAATGTAATGCTATCTGTGGTTGGTGGGAGGATAAGTGAAGGAATGGATTTTCCAGCTGAGGAACTTGAGATAGCAATAATCGTAGGAATACCCTATCCCAGACCAACAGCTAGGCAGAAGGCTCTACAAAACTACTATGACAAGAAGTTTGGAAAGGGATGGGAATATGCAGTGAATGCGCCCACAGCCAGAAAATTACTCCAATCAATAGGCAGACTGATAAGAGATGAAAAGGATAGAGGTATAGCCGTGATTTTAGATAGGAGAGCATCTAGATTTAGAAAATATCTGGGTGATCTGAAGATATCTGGAGGGATAATCAAGGATATCAGAGATTTTTTGGAAGCAGGTTAGGAATACCATCCTTTATCTCATAACTAACGTTGCACTTTTTACATATCAGCTCTCCTTCGATTATCTCGTCATCTTCTTCTCTTTTCACCTTGAGTTCAAGATCTCCCTTACAGACAGGACAACATATTATATCCATGAGATCCCTCTTCATACTACACCTCTCCTATATAGAAATGTTTCCTCTTTTTAAGATCGTTATCCCATATTAAACTCCAATTATTTTCCCTGTGCTTTTTCTCCCCCTCTATCTTCTGAGCATGATATTTTATCTGAGAATCCATCAGATCAGCGTAATGTAAAACCAAAGCCTCTAGAAGTTTTGGTATCTCTGGGGAGCCCCACTCGCGCCTTCCATGATGGCTGAGAATCATATGTGAAAGTAACATCTGGAGGTTTTCTGGAAAATCTATACCTTCCGATCTCAACTCATTTATCTTTTCTCTAATCTTTCTTTCTCCCAGGATTATGTGTCCCGCAAGGATACCCTCATCTGTCTTCTCGCATAAGAGATAGGGTTTGTACTCAAAGGATTTTCCTATATCGTGAAGCATGGCTCCAGTTAGTAAAAGATCTCTGTTTAGATCTTTATTTATCTTTGATATCGCATCACATATCCTTACAACATTTAAGGTATGCTCGAGGTTTCCACCGATGTAGTTGTGATGATGATCTATGGATGAAGGGGTTCTCGTGAATTTTTCTATAAATTCTTCGTCGTAAAATATCTTCTTTAGGAGAGATTTTAGATAAACATTATCTATGCTATCTATGTAATCTCTTAACTCAGATAACATACTCTCTATCTCAGTATTACTTAAAGATGGTACCAAGTCTTCTATCCGAACATTCTCTCTATCTATCCTTTCGATATTATCTAAGGAATTCAAGTATATCTTTATCTCACCATTTTTATCATCAACCACACCCTCTCTAATGAATATGAAGTCACCAGGTTTTATGATATTGATGAAATCGTCTCTATTGAGGTTTTTGTTTGTAAAAGCGATCTTTATCTCTCCGGTTTTATCACAAATCAATACCTCTAAATTATCTTTGGGAATGATTTTTCTCACGAGAAAGACATCACTTACCGAATACCCAATCTTCAGATTTTCGATGAACTGTTTTTTCCTCATAAGTCTGGTCTTTTTCACTTTCCTCCCCTTCACAAGGTATATTTCTCCCCTTCTTTAACTATAACGATTTCTCCATCGAGGTTTTTGAATCCCTCTGGATTTTCAGTGTGTATTGGAAATATCTTCTTTGGTCTAATCTCCTTTATCATGTTAAGTATATCCTCTCCATATGCGTGTCCTGAGCAGTGGGCATGAACGTATCTCAAATTAAATAACTTTAACCATTCCATCATTCTTTCAAAGGATATCTCCATCTCCTCGTTGAAAGGTTCTGACAAAGAGTGAACATAGACTCCTTTCTCTGGCTTTAGATCTATTAGGGTATTGAAATACCAGTAGTTCAGAACCACAATATAATCCTCTGGATTTTTAGAAATCTCCTCAGCCGTTATGATGTTTGGATAGTTCAATCTTGACTTTATATAAGGCTCAGAGATGTAGTCATAGTCAGCATATGTACCGGTTCTCATTTTTGGTTTGAGTAAGAGGATACCTTCTCCTTTGCTATCCGGAACTTTCAACTTCCCATCTAAATGATATCTCTCAAGGAAGCAGGCATGCTTGAACGATATCACTAAGAACTTGTCCAGTTCCCTTGATACCCTGTAGAATGTTCTAAATCTATCAACATCTTTGAAGTTAAAATCTACTACGCATAGACCTCTTGCATTTTTAAGTTCTTCTTTTGCCTTGACATATACCTTCTCTTCTGACTCTTCTCCTCTTTTTTCATTTATTCTTGTACCTTCCGTTATTATTGCTATAGGTCTCTCCTCTTTCGCTCTCTCTATAAAATCTCTGGTTAAACCTGGATTTGTCCCATGCATCCTTAAATCTCCGGTGTAGACTATTGGACCTTTTGATGTATAGATTATAAAACCGTAAGATCCAGGAACACTATGATCAACATGTATGGGCTCTATATCGACAGAGTCTATGGTTATATTATCTCCTGTTCTGAAGAGCTTGAATTTTCTCTTTATAGGTTCTTCCCTTTTACCAGGAATAATTGGTCTTCTCTTGAAATCGACGACCTCATTCTCTATGTTTCTTTTACTCTGCTCATTAACGGCATCGAGTATATATTTGCAAGTTTCTCCACAGTAAATTGGTATATCTTTATGAAGAAATGATACGTAATTTGCATGATCCGCATGTGCATGTGATAGAATAACCGCAGATATCTCCGGGTCCTCTGGCTCTCTGCCCATATGAACCAACAGATCCTCTCTATATATCCCTCTTATGTCCGGTATAAGGTTTGTAGCAAGAAAATCACCTAACCCATTTGCAGATCTTGGGGGAAGATATTCCTCAAAATATCTAGATCTTCTCGAAAAACTTACACCAAAATCCAAAAAGAATCTAGCATCTCCATCTTCCAGTAGTATCTTGTTGCCCCCAATCTCTTTAACCCCGCCATAGAAGATTAGATTGACCATCTTAGATCACTAGTTTGTATCCGCAGTTTGGACAGAATCTTGGATTACCAGTTATCTCTTTTCCACAGTTCGGGCATCTGTTTGGCGCTCGCCGTCTGGCTTCTTCTAGTTTGATTCTCATGTTGAAGGAATCTGCATCTCTGTAGCTGTCTATAGCTGATATACAGCCAACCAAGATATAAATTAGCGCGAAGATGAGAGGATGGACGTTTAAAATAAAGCATGTGACGAGATAGAAAAGCCAAAAGATCATCAAAATCACACCTATACCGATCTTGAGATTCGTAACACCAGCGTACATCTCTCCCAATCCCCACACTAAGAAGCTGTAAATTGCTGCGAGAAATCTATTCTTCCTAACTTGAGGCATGAGGATAGAAATCCTTTGCCAACATTTAAAAATTTCATCCCGATGTTTGAAAGGTGCACGAGTGGGCCTTAGCTGAGGCAGTAGTGGAGAGTGTTCTGGAAGCGGTTAAAAAAGAGAGATTCACTTCTGTGAAGGAAGTTGATATTTCTCTCGGTGAACTCCAAGATATAGAGATAGAGATTTTTGAGTTCGCTCTAAAAAAATTGATGGAAAAGGAGAATATCTTCAGACATACAAAGATAAATCTAAGGGTGGAGAAAACACTTTTCAGATGTAGAGCATGTGGAAATGAGTGGAGTTTGAAAGAGACAAAAGATATCGACAAAGACGTAAGAGAAGCTATACACTTTCTTCCTGAGCTCTCCCATTCCTTTATAAGATGTCCAAAATGCGGAAGCCCAGACTTTGAGGTGGTGAAGGGAAGGGGTGTATCAATAGATTCGATACGCGGTGAGATAGATGGATCCGAGGACTAGTGTTATAGGTAAGAGATTGGAAAAGGTAAAAAGGATAATCGCTGTATCTGGAGGTAAGGGAGGAGTAGGAAAGAGTGTTATCTCTTCTCTCCTTGCTTTGGCTCTCTCCGAATCAGGAAAAAAAGTTGGTTTGTTAGATTTAGACCTTTCTTCACCATCAGATCATATTATACTGGGAGTGAAAAATTTATATCCTGAGGAGGAGTATGGGATTATCCCCCCAGAATTCCAAGGAATAAGGTTCATGTCGATAACATTATTTGCAAAAGATGAACCTACTCCTCTGAGGGGAGATGACGTATCCAATGCTATAAGGGAATTATTATGTATAACAAGGTGGGAAGACTTGGATTTTTTGATTATAGACATGCCACCTGGCATAGGAGATGAGCTTTTCGAGGCTATTGAACTGTTAAAAAGATGTGAATTTATTTTAGTAACAATCCCATCAAGAGTAGCATTTGAAACTGTAAAGAAGCTCGCTCTCATCCTCAGGGAAATAAAATCTCCTATTATAGGTGTGATTGAAAACATGAAGAGAGGAGAAAACGATTTTATTCTTAAAGAGTGTGAAAGGCTTAATCTCGATTATCTTGGAAGCGTTAGGTTTGATGAAAAGTTGGAGGATGCAATAGGGGATAGCGAGAAAATTAAGGAATCTAAAGTTTTCGAGGATATACTTCGTATATCGAGATTTCTTATGGAGGGACAAAGAGATTTATCTTGCTGTACTTGACGCCTTTCAATGATTGTATCCTATCTGCGAAGCTTTTAATCTCTGAAGCTTTTCCCTCAACCACTAAAATCTCTAAACAGTTTTTCTCATCTAGGTGAATGTGCATTGTCGATCTTACTTTGGAGTGTTGAGAATGTTGAATGTGTAGCAGTCTATGAGTAATATCGCTGAAATCGTGATCGTATACTATGGATAGAACGCCAACAATCTTCTTTTCCGGTTGAGAGATTTCTTCCTCTACGAGCGCCTTCCTTATTAGGTCCCTGATAGCTTCAGATCGGTTTGAGTAACCTTTTTCCTTTATAATCTTATCAAATCTTTTTAGAAGATCGGGTTCCAAAGATACACCAAATCTAACTACACTTGGCATGGAATAATTGTATAGTTATGATACTCAAAACAGTTTTGGAAGATTAGGTATGAACTTGAAATTCTGCAATGGTATCTCCTGTGGGCTCGTAGATGAGAGTAATTGTTATGTTCTCATCTAAGGGTTCATGTACAGTTATAGTATCTCCAGCTGTCACATATCCAGTTGCTCCAATATCAGACATTGGAATTGGTTCTGTTCCGATCGTATAATGATCTCCATTATTGAAAGATACAACTACATTATCTCTATCTGCTCTGATGAGTATAGATTCCCATGAGAGATTCTGAGGTGCAGATGTTATAGTTATGTTCTTATCCATTACACTCCAGCTCATCTCTGGAATTTCGTGTCCCTCACGGAATATAACTACATTCACTCCGCATACAAAGTGGGGTCTTATTATTCCATAGAATCTTTCCTTTATTATGTCATCATCGCAACGATCAAGAGAGAAATTTTGATTTCTTACTTTCGACCACATGACAAACCTGATTCTATTTTTACCTTCACTCTTTATAATTCCTATAAGAAGAATCCTCACCCTCACGGCTTTGAATGAATATGAGTCATCGGTTTTATTTAGATCCCTTATTGTACCTACCAGGAACATTATTATTTTTAGATAGGATTCGTTATCGTTTTTGTAAAAATCGGTCACAGGATTCTTGGAGGTAGCACCTAGGGGGATGGAGGATAGTACAATTATTGCTGCCCAGATAGTAGCAAAGAAACGAACCATCTTATTCATAGAGTAAAATATATAAAATTTGGATATTTATAGTTTTTGAAAGAGGTTCTAATCTTTCTATAGGTAAATTCAGATTCCTATCGTATCTATCTTCAACTTGTACATCCCAAGCACAAAGTGGTTAGTTAATATCCCTTTAAACTCTCCCTCTGTGAATAACCATTTTCCATCGATTATAGCGAATTGAAGATTCTTCATGTAAGATCTAGAAATTGTTTTTCCACCGTTAGCCTTTGTGATTGTTAGTGCAAAACCTCTGACTATGATAAAACGATAAACGCTCGTATTTCCATAACTGACAACATCTTTATCTTTTATCAATGCGAACAGTATATATTTAGTCTCTATAGATTGTGTTTCAGCATTTACTGGTAAGCTTGAGATAGTCATAGAGAAAATTATCATTGCCATAAAGGTGCCTAACACAGATGTGCATCTTCTCTTCATGAAAATGAATATAGAGGATATTATATAATAAATTTCCTATGATTAATTGTCGTAATCGAATCATTTAAAAAACAGAATGTGATATCAACCTTACCAAAAGGGAGGTGCATGATATGGTATTTGATCCTCAGGACAACATATTCATGCTTGCTGGGCCAGTAAAGATTCATCCAAGAGTATTAAAGGCGATGAACACTCCTTCTATAGGTCATCGAAGTCCTGAATTTACAGAGGTAAACAAGGAGTTAAGGGAGTTGACCCAATATCTCTTTCAAACAAAGAATGATGTTGCTATCCTCTCTGGATCGGGAACCGCAGGCATGGACGCAGCAATGGCTAACCTTTTAGATAAAGGTGAAAAGGCTCTGACCATAAACAATGGTAAGTTTGGAGAAAGAATGGGACAACTTGCAAAGACATATGGAGAAAACATAGAGCTTAAATATCCTTGGGGATCACCACCTGATCTGGGGGAGATTGAAGAGATACTTTCTAAAGAGGATATTAAGGTTCTAGCATTCACTCATAATGAAACGAGCACAGGCTTAACAAACCCTCTTCCGGAAATAGCAAAGCTTGCTCACAAGTATGGAGCTATCTTGGTTGTAGATGGAATAACAAGTGTTGGGGGTATAGATGTTCCAGTAGATAAGCTTGGAATAGATATATGCATAACAGGTTCCCAGAAATGCATAGCGGCGCCAGCCGGTCTTGCCTTACTATCTGTATCAGAAAGAGCATTGGAGGCTATGCATGACAAAAAGACATACTACCTAGACTTGAAGAAGCACGTCGAAAAGCTTAGAGATGGGCAAACTCCTTATACGCCAGCAGTGCACCTCCATCTTGCTCTACTAGAGGCTCTTAGGATACTGAAGGAAGAAGGCCTTGAGAATAGAATAAAGAGAACTGCTAGAATAGCCGAGGCATGCAGAGCTGCCGTAGATGCCCTTAATCTGGAATTGTTGCCGGATAAGAAGTACGCATCTAATACTGTTACTGCAATAAAATATCCTGAAGGGATTTCAGATAAGGATATAAGAGGTAGACTTAAGAGTGAATATGGAATAGTGATAGCAGGTTCTCAGGCTCCACACAAGGGAGAGTTCTTCAGAATAGGTCACATGGGTTTAGTTCAATTCAGAGAATTACTAGCCACCATTGCGTGTCTGGAAGTTGTATTGGCAAAGGCAGGATGGAAATTCGAGAAGGGCGCAGGGGTTGCTGCTATAGAAGAATACATGTGATCTACGCTACCCTTCTCCTCTTTATAAATAAAATAGCATCCAGAAACGCTGCAAGTATACCAGTTATATAGATCATATCAAAAACGTTTGCACCACCTATTGATGCGATAATAGGTTTCTTTGAAGAGTATGATAGCAACTCTGGGAGATGGAGTATATCAGCTCCTATTAAGACACCTATCGTTCCAGATATATATGCGGTTGGCGCAGCCTTTCTATGATCATCTATATACAGTATAGCTGACAAAGCACTGGCCATCATAGCTGGAACTAACCATTGCGGAAAAGGAGAGACTATCCCTCTACTGGGATCTGGATATGTTACATAATAAGCAAAGGTAGAAACTACAATCAATGATAACAGAATCTTTAGAGGAGATATCTTCTTTTTTACAGCCAGATATAGGGATATAATTATAGGTATAACGCCGCCGCCAATGTTTATGCATATTATCCAGTTGTTATACGTGAAAAGATATAGGTTCGAGATATCGACGCCATTTACATATATTGGATGTCCAAAGATGAATGATATAACAAGTATCGTCAATGCATCAAAAGCAGAGAACCCCATCTCTTTGAAGGCACGCGTGTATATAAGAAGGGCTACATAGATAATGGATGCGAGAAATACTATTGGAATGATAAGTCTGAGTAGATAAATCGCAAATCCTATACTCATCATCCTCTAGGATATGGATACCATTTATAAACCTTAGCCACATACATATCGAGCATGGATCTAAGCAGATATCTCAATCTCAACTTCTTCAGAGAAAATGGATTCGAGAGAAAGAAATGTAAATCATGTGGTAGTTACTTTTGGACTCTAGATAGCAAGAAGGAACTCTGTGGAGACCAACCATGCGTAGATTTTTCGTTCATAGGAAATCCTGTTACTAAGAGAGGATACTCTTTGAGAGAGATGAGGGAGGAGTTTTTATCATTTTTTGAGGATAAAGGTCATACAAGAATACGACCATATCCTGTTGTTGCAAGATGGAGAAAAGATATATATCTAACCATAGCAAGTATAGCTGATTTTCAACCTCATGTAACCTCTGGACAATCAAAACCCCCAGCCAATCCTCTTGTCATATCTCAACCGAGCATAAGACTGAATGATCTGGAAGAGGTTGGGGTATCGGGAAAGCATCTAACCATTTTCGAGATGATGGGACACCATGCGTTTAATAGCAAAGACGAATACATCTATTGGACTGAAGAAACTGTAAGTTACTGTCACGAATTTTTAACCGAGAGATTGGGCATAGATGAAAAAACCATAACCTATAAAGAATCGATATGGGAGGGCGGCGGCAATGCTGGGCCTTGTCTAGAAGTGCTGGTTGGTGGGCTAGAAATAGCAACTCTGGTCTTCATGAATATGGCGGAAGATAAAAACGGAGAAGTGGAGATCGAAGGAAGTAGATACTCTGAAATGGATATGAAAATAGTCGATACTGGCTATGGTTTAGAAAGATTAACATGGGTATCAAGAGGCACCGACACTATATATGATGTTCTATATCCTGAAATTGTTGAATACATTAAAAACCAAAGCTCTACAGATGAAAGACATCTGATTTACGCTTTGGCAGATCATACAAAATGTATAGCATTTATGCTAGGTGATGGCATAGTTCCATCAAATGTTAGAGCAGGATATCTAGCGAGATTGATGATAAGAAGATCTCTCAGATTCATGAGATCTCTGGGAATGAAAGATTCTCTGTATACTTTGGTTGAGATGCATATAAAAGATTTGAAAAAAGACTTTCCTCAACTCTACAGAGCTAGAAAGAGAATAGAAGAGATTCTTGAGATAGAAGAAGAGAAGTACAATGAAACTATCTCGAGAGGAAGCAAACTCGTCGATAGGCTTATAAGGGAGAAAAAGAGGTTGGATGTTAACTCCCTCATACAGCTCTACGATGCTCATGGCATACATCCAGATATGGTTAGGAAAATAGCGGATGAAAAAGGAGTAAATGTAGAAATACCCAAAAATTTTGATTCAATCATAGCCGAACTCCATTCAAAGGAAGAGGAAAAGGAAGAGGAAATCATTGAGATTCCAATTGCTAAAGAAACTAGACCTCTCTACTATGAGGATGCTTATCTTAGAAGGTTTAAAGCGAATGTAATATGGAGTGGTAAGATAAATGGTAGAAACGCTGTTATCTTGGATAAAACAGCTTTCTATCCAGAGGGTGGAGGACAACCCTCTGATATAGGAAAACTTGCAGTTGATGGTAAAGAGGTAGAAGTAGAATACGTTGAGAAAATAGATGGAACCATAGTTCATTACACAAAGGAAGTTGTTGAGGAAGGAAAGGAAGTGGAGGGGATCATAGATTGGGAGAGGAGATATTCATTAATGAAACATCACACTGCTACGCATGTTATAAATAGTGCTTGTAGAAAAATACTCGGAGACCACGTCTGGCAGGCTGGATCTCAGTTAGATGTGAATGAGGCGAGATTCGATTTTTCCCACTATAAGCCTTTGAGTGAAAGAGATATAAAGGAAATAGAAAGGGTTGCGAATGAGATAGTTAAAGAAGGTATAGATGTTGTAAAGGAGTTTCTCGAGAGGAGTGAAGCCGAGAGAAGATATGGAGTTATTTTGTATCAAGGAGGAGTTCCAGAGGGTAGAATTATCAGAGTAGTAAGAATACCAGGTGTTGATGTTGAAGCGTGTGGAGGTACACATTTAAACAATACCAGCGAGATAGGAAAGATAAAAGTAGTAAGAGGAGAGAGAATCCAAGATGGTGTAAATAGATTGATTTTTGTTGCTGGAAAAGAAAAGGTTGAGGAGTTGGAAAGGAGAGAAAAGGAAAGGTTGAATAATATTCTCGAGAAGCTCAGAATCAAATTTGACATAAGAAGCGTAGAAAAAGATGTAAGCAAAGTTTTGCAAGAAATAGCGAAGATGTTCTCTGTCCCTTCAGATAAAATCGAAGATACCATAGACAAATTCTTGAGAGATATACCAAGAGAGAAAAGGATCGAGGCAAAGAATATCATTGACGCGTGTGACAGGCTGTTTAAAGAGTGGAAAAGATCAAGGAAAGAGAGAAAAAGGATACCAAGAGAGCTCATAGATAAAATATTATCTGATTTCTCTGAAGACTACAAAGATTACAGGCTGATATTTGTAGATAATACAGAAATCTTAAAGAACTATGATTCTCTAGCTGTAGCGGAGGAACTGGCAAAAAATGATAAAACCATAGTATGCATAAGAGATGATAAAGGTCTTGTGTTTTCAGCGTCACAGGATGTTGATATAGATTTAAGGGGAATTGCAAGAGAGATTGGATCTATTCTCGGCGGAGGCGGTGGAGGAAAAGAGAAACTGGCAAGATGCGGAGGTAATAAACTAGAGAATATCGAAAAAGCAATGAAAGAGGCAAAAATGCTTATAGAATCTCAGCTTAGCGGATAGAGAATCTCAGCAAGTATAACTGCTATCATTGTGCCAATAGCTATGGCAACGACGAACCACGGACTTATTTTCAAAGCTGTCTTCTCTTCTGCATCGAAGTATCTCACTAGACCTGCAGCAGAGTGAAAACCTACACCCTTTCTTCTTTTCGCCATACAGAAAAAGTATAGAAAGCTGTCCATATTTATAATTTTCTGAAGATGTGGAAGCGCGATATAAATCCTCTATGATCTTCATCTGGCTTTCTTCAATTCATAAATCACAATCCTTTCTAACTCTAAAATGTTCCTTTCAACGATTTTCTCAAAACGCCAGCCCTTTTCTCTGAATATCCTTTCGGTTTCGTTTATATTGCTCACGGTTGAATATGCTATCAGGATTTTTCCATCATCTTTTAGATGATCGTGAGATTCATCAAGGAATCTTTTGAGTATATCTTTCCTGTGGTCACATATCGATAAGTCGAAAGCATCTCTTGGTTTGAGATTTAGATAAGGAATGTTGAAAATGATAAGGTCAAAAATCTTCTGTCTCTTCAGACAAGAGAAGAGATCAGAACATACAACTTCAATTTCAACATTATGGTTCTTTGCATTCATTTTTGCGCATTTTGTTGCGTCTCTATTTATATCAACAGCAATAACCCTAGCTCCTTTCTTTGCAGATTTTATTGCAAGAATCCCGCTTCCGGTTCCCATATCGAGAATCAGTTGATTTTGATATATGTCAATATGATCAAGAGCATCGATCATCAATTCGGATGAGTAGAAAAGTTTGGGATTGAACACGCTTTCAGAAACAATGTATTTTTCACCTCTGATATCGACTTCATTGTTCTTTTTCAGAAATTTCATCTGGAGAGACCTTATAATAAATCTTAAAATCATCGCTTGCAGCATTTTTAATATTCCAAACTCCATCATACCTTCTCCACCAGATATGAGTTATTACCATCTTCTATCTACCAAGATGAAACTTCAACATTCATTCTTTAAAAAACCTTCTCAAGAACTTCTGAGTCGGAAATATTTTCCTGTAGAGTAAAAATTTCTTAAGATCGCAAACAGGAATATTCAAACCAACTCGGAAAATCGTGTAGTGGGGCTAATTTTTGCTATTGCGTTTATTCTTCCTTACAATCTGGCAGTATGCAACCTGATGGACGGAATCTGAAAATTTGACGTAGCAAACTTAATTTACCACAATCCATCTCTCAAATAGATGCCTTTCATCGAATCAGATGGTGCTAGAATAAAGTATCATATCATTGGTAGAGGAAAACCTTTGATCTTTATATCCGGCCTAGGTATGGATCACAGAGTTTGGTTATACCAAGCTTCGCACTTTTTCAAAAAATCCATGGTAGTTCTTTTTGATAATAGAGGAATAGGAGAAAGTACCTATGATGGCAAAAGATTCTCCACTTATACGTTGGCTAGGGATGTTGTCAATTTGATGAACAACTTGGGTATAGACAAAGCAGACATTGTCGGTAGCTCTCTTGGTGGGATGATAGCCCAGGAAGTGGCTATAAATTTTCCAGATAGAGTAGATAATCTCGTATTGTCATCAACTACTGCAAAGTTAGAAAGAAAAGCAAGAAGAGGAGAATTTTTCAAAAATCTAGGAAAGATAATCAGCGGAGAGGTTGAGATATTGATTGATGCAGATCCAGAACACCCGATATTCAATAGAGCAATCAACTATATCTTACAAAATGCTTACAGCAGAGACTTCTTGATTAGGAATAAATCATTTGCAGAAAAACTTGCCAGAGATTATCTTTCTAAAGAGAATTATCACGAGATTCTGTTGCGCCAGGTTGGTGCTGCGCTTAGACATGATACAAGAAATAGGTTGAACTTGATAACGGCAAAAACTTTGATTTTATCTGGCACAGATGACAGAATAATACCTGTAGAAAATGGAGAAAAGTTAGCTAGGAGAATAAAGAGATGCAAATTCGTTAAGATAAAAGGAGGAAGCCATGGTCTGCATCTTGAGAGAGCTGAAGAGTTTAACAGATACGTAGAGAAATTTATCCTAGAATAAGTTTATATACCTTCTACGCAATAGGGAGAAACATGAGAAAATCCGTCGCTATAGCGATATCATTCATTTTGATTATGTTGATTGTTACTCCAACGAAGGCAAGTTTCTCAAAAGTGATAGAAGATGATAAAAGGGATGTAATCAGTGTACTAACAAACGGAACTACAAGTAAACCAGACGTTGATATCAAGAAATTAACATATTATCAATACGATAATGGTAGAGTCATTCTCTCCTTGCAAGTCTATGGTGAGATAGATCCAAACTCAGAATACTGGATACTTTTATCAACATCGGACGGTAAAGAGAATGCAACATATCTGATTACATATACTCAAAACCCTGTCCTGCTGGAGAACGAGTCATCTGAAAGTGTTTTGGTCATGAAAGGAGACATTGATAAGGTTTTAGATAACTCCACGTTTGAGGAAATAAATAAGGACACATTAAGAGTGACATTCTATCTTCTTAGCCCTAAGGAATCACTCACTGGTATAGAAGCGATCACATTTTGTGGTGAACAAATGTCTGGAGAGTGGATACCTCTTTATATGGATGAGTTAAATTACACAACTGAGCAAAGCCAGTCCCAACAGAATCAAAACCAAAACGGAGAAGATCAAGGAGGGGGGCAAAACAACGAGGGTGGAGAAAAGAAATCTCCAGGATTTGAAATTATTATTCTGTTAGCTGCTGTATTCATATCTATTGTGATTTTAATAAGGAAGAAAAAGCTATAAGTACTGACCACATTACAGCCCAGCGGAGGTTTCTGTTATGTCTAGAAAGAGGGTTATAATAATGGGAGCTGCAGGAAGGGATTTTCATAATTTCAATGTTGTATTCAGAGACAATCCAGATTATGAAGTTGTATGTTTTACAGCAACCCAAATACCATCAATAGAGGGTAGACTATATCCTCCAGAATTATCTGGAAAACTATACCCAAATGGTATCCCTATATATCCCGAATCTGATCTTCCCAAACTGATAAAAGAGAAAGATATCGATATTGTTGTTCTTGCCTACAGTGATTTATCTTACGATTATGTAATGCATAGATCAGCCATAGTTAACTCAGCCGGGGCCGACTTCATGCTTCTAGGTTCGAATAGTACAATGCTAAAGTCAAAAAAACCTGTCATTGCTATAACCGCTGTAAGGACAGGATGTGGAAAATCTCAGGTCTCTAGGAAGATTTTTGAAATACTTTCCAAGAAGGGACTAAGACCTGTTTCAATAAGACATCCTATGCCTTATGACAGGGATCTCAAGACTCAGATAGTTCAAAGATTCTCATCTTACGAAGATCTTGACAGATATAATTGCACCATCGAAGAAAGAGAAGAGTATGAGCCATACATAGACATGGGAGGGATAGTTTATGCAGGCGTTGATTACCAGAGGATACTGGAGAACGCAGAGAGAGAGGCAGATGTAATAATATGGGATGGAGGCAATAATGACTTTCCCTTTATAAAGCCTGATCTCTGGATTACGGTTGCTGATCCTCATAGAGCTGGTCATGAAATATCATACTACCCTGGAGAGGTGAATTTCAGATCAGCAGATGTTATAGTGATAAACAAGGTCAACACAGCAAAAAGAGAGGATGTAGATAAGATAATAGAGAATGCAAAAAAACTGAACCCTAGTGCGAAGATTATAGAGGCAGTATCTGAAATTAAGGTTGATAACCCAGAGATGATCAACGGAAAAAGAGTGTTGGTTATAGAGGATGGACCTACAGTAACGCATGGCGAGATGAACTATGGTGCAGGATACTTTGCAGCTATAGAGAATAACGCAAAGGAAATCGTAGATCCTAGACCTTTTGCAGTTGGTTCAATAGTTGAAACCTTCAAGAAATATCCCCATCTCTCAAAGGTCTTACCAGCTATGGGTTATGGTAAAGAGCAGATAAAGGAGTTAGAAGAAACGATAAACAGATGTGATGCAGATATTGTTGTAAGTGGTACTCCTATAGATCTCAATAGAATACTAAATGTAAATAAACCCATAGTCAGAGTCAGATATGGAGTTGGTAGAGAGACTGAGAGAAAGATAGAAGAGATCGTTGAGGGTTTCTTAGAGAAGGTGAAGATAAACCTATCTTAGGCTTCTCCCTACAAGAGCAAACTGAGCCAAGAGGGCTTCAAGCTGTATCCTTTCATTGCTTCCCTCAACCAATCTGAATTCAGCTTCTCCAACCCTCTCTATCAAACTTATCTTCTTATCCTCAGGTATAGTGAGATCGTAAATGGTTTGATGAATCTGACTAAGTATATCTTCTCCACTTAGTCCATACTTTGTGAATAGATCCTCTAGAATTTTTCTTGATGCCATGAACTCTCCTCTCAAAGCCTGCTCAACCAACTCTTTTATCTCCTCAGGTCTTATGGTTGATGTTGAAAGATATACCGTATCTGAATCTATTTTCTTACTTACTGATGCAGATATCTGGAGGGCATTGATTGCTTTTCTCATGTCTCCCTTCGCCACGAAAGCAATCGCATCTAATGCATCATCTGTTATCTCTAGTCCCTCTTTTTCAGCTATCATCCTAATATAACTCTTTACATCTTCATCACTTAAAGGTCTGAATCTAAAGATTGCGCATCTAGACTGAATAGGTTCTATTATCCTAGAAGAGTAATTTGCCGAGAGAATAAATCTACATATGTGGGAGTACATTTCCATAGTTCTTCTTAGGGCTGCTTGAGCATCACTTGTTAGAGCATCTGCTTCATCAAGAAAGATTATCTTGAAACCAACATCTCCAATAGGTGCCGTTCTTGCAAAATCCTTTATCTTGCCTCTGACAACATTTATTCCTCTCTCATCACTAGCATTCAATTCATGAAAGTTTTGCTTCCAGGCATCGCCAAAGATTTCTCTGGCTATGGCTATTGCGCAGGTCGTTTTTCCTGTTCCCGCAGGTCCAGCAAAGAGCAGATGCGGTATATTTTTTGATCTGACATAGGCTGATAATCTTTCTATAATTTCCCTATGTCCAACTATCTCGCTCAGTTTTTTTGGTCTGTATTTCTCTATCCAGATATCTTCCATCGGTAGTAAAATGTCATAACATTTTTAATAATCTTCCATTTACCTTCTTACCATGCCCTTTATTCCAAATTCATCATTGAAAAAGGAGATGCTGAAAGAGATCGGATTAAGGAGCATAGATGAACTATTTTCTGATATTCCCGAAGAAATTAGGATAAATGATCTCAACTTACCTGAAGGATTAACCGAAGAGGAGGTTGTAAAAAAACTCAGGGAGATATCCAAGAAGAATAAACCCTTTCCGGATGTGCTTTCTTTCTTGGGCGGAGGAGTGAAACCTCATTATGTACCATCTGCTGTAAAGCATATTCTCATGAGATCTGAGTTTTATACCTCATACACTCCTTATCAGCCAGAAGCTTCACAGGGCTTTCTGCAAGCGATGTTCGAGTATCAAAGCATAATAGCGGAGCTGACAGGTATGGATATAGCCAATTGCTCTCTCTATGATATGTCAACGTCTCTGGGAGAAGCGGTTAGGATGTGTATGAGAATAAATAGGAAAAGAAGGGTACTGATTCCCAGAAATTTATCGTGGGAGAGGAAATCTGTTTTGGGAAATTATATCAGAGGATTGAATGCAGAAATAGTAGAGATAGATTATGATAGAGAAACTGGAAGAGTAAATACCTCAGATTTGGAAAAAAAGATAAATGGTGACGCATGCTGTTTATACATAGAAAATCCAAATTATTTTGGGATATTTGAGGAAGATATTGATGAGATATCAGAAATGACTCACAAAAGAGGAGTTCTTCTCATAGCTGGAGTAGATCTTTTATCGTTAGCTCTAGTGAAACCTCCGGGAGATTATAATGCTGATATTGCCATAAGTGAGGGTAGAACTTATGGTACAACCATGAATATGGGTGGATCCTCACTCGGAATATTTGCATGCAAGAAGGAGTTTCTCAGAAATATGCCTGGAAGGATAATAGGTTTAACCCATGATTTAGATGGAAATAGAGCATTTTGTATGACTCTCCAAACAAGAGAACAACACATAAGAAGAGAAAGGGCGACTAGCAACATATGTACAAATGAATCACTAAATGCATTAGCTACTTTAATTTACATCTCTCTCCTAGGAAGTAAAGGACTTGTTGATCTAGCAAAAAGAAACTTAGAGAATGCCAGAAAGTTGTATGAGAAATTGATCTCTCTTCCATGGTTCAAACCTGCATTCTCTGGAAGATACTTCAACGAGTTCGTTCTTAGATCATCTCAAGATGTGTACTATATGAACAGAGAACTTTTGAAAAGAGACATAATTGCTGGTTTACCTCTTGAAAAGCATTTCCCTGAGCTTGAGAGATGCATGCTATTCGGAATAACAGAAGTCTACAGCGAAGAAGATATGGACAAACTTGTGAGAGCAATAAAGGAGGTGTATCATGTATAGGTTTGCAAGGTTCGATGAACCTCTGCTAAACAAGCTTCCCCAGAAAAAGGTAGAGATAGATGTTTATCACCCTTCTATCCCAGATAAATTAAGGAGAAAACGTCCTCCAAACATACCAAATTTGGAAGAGCAACAGGTAGTTAGACATTTCTTTAGACTTAGTCAGATGAATTATGGCATAGAAAATGGGATGTATCCTCTTGGCTCCTGCACAATGAAGTATAATCCAAAGATATGCGAAGATATAGCAAGTTGGAGAGAGTTTACAGATATTCACCCATATCAGGATGAATCTACATTTCAAGGGACTCTCGAGATGCTTTATGAATTGGAAGCGATGCTAAAAGAGATAACCGGCATGGATGCATTCTCTTTCCAGCCTGCTGCGGGTGCACATGGTGAATTTCTTGGGATGTTACTTGTTAGAGCGTATCACGAATTTAATGGAGATACTGACAGGAAAGAAGTGATAATTCCAGATACAGCTCACGGGACAAATCCAGCCTCAGCCAAGATGGCAGGATTCGATGTCATCGAGATACCCTCGAATAATGAAGGCACTGTGGATCTAGAAGCTTTGAGAAAAGTTCTTTCAGATAAAACAGCAGCCCTGATGCTGACAAATCCGAATACCCTTGGTATATTTGAATCCGATATACTAGAAATTGAGAAGATGGTTCACGATGCAGGTGCACTTCTCTACTACGATGGTGCAAATCTCAATGCAATCCTTGGAAAAGCTAGACCTGGAGATATGGGCTTCGACATAGTTCATCTCAATTTTCATAAGACTTTTGCTACCCCACATGGTGGTGGTGGACCTGGGGCTGGACCTGTTGGGGTAAAAGAGAGTCTTGAGAAGTTTTTGCCTGTGCCAAGGATAAAAAAGGATGGAAAGAGGTATGTTTTAGATTATGATAAACCTTATTCCATAGGGAAAATAAGAGATTTCTATGGAAATATAGAGGTTTGTATCAAAGCTTACGTTTATCTTTTGATGATGGGTAAAAGCCTGAAAGAGGTAGCAGAGATTTCTGTTTTAAATTCAAATTACATGAAGGAGAAGCTGAAAAAATCTGGTTTCTACGAGTTACCATATAAAGATCTAAGGAAACATGAGTTTGTCGTAAGTTGCGAGAAACTTCTAAGAGAGAAAGGGATAAGAGCGCTCGATGTGGCAAAGAGATTGCTTGATTATGGTATGCATCCTCCAACCATATACTTTCCCCTAATAGTCAAAGAGGCTCTTATGATAGAGCCTACAGAGACAGAAACCAAGGAAGATATAGATGCTTATGTTGATGCTCTCATATCTATAGCTAAGGAAGATCCGGAAGTAGTAAGATCAGCTCCGAGTAAAACGCCTGTTAAGAGGGTAGATGAAGCAAGCGCAGCAAAGAACCCAGTTTTAACTTGGAAGGACATCTAATAGGAAACATCCATCGAAGGTAAGTGTTTCTGATTTCGCCACCATTGTCTATACTATCTCCACTATTTTCACCAACGTTTATCGTAAAGTGGGCAATCTCTATGTTTCCAATGGTTTTTGCAACGATTCTTATCCTAATTGTGTACCTTCCTTCATCTCTGTATTTGTGGGAAATTTCTCCAGATTTGCTTACACTTTGAGGGCCTACTATGCTTCTGCTTCCGTCTCCCCAATCTATGACATATGTTACATACTTAGGTAACTTGCTTTCTATATCTTGAGGTACAGGTTTTCCAAGTTTTGCACATACTACGCCAGCAATAACCAGATTGGAATAGTAGAGGTTTATCTGGAGGTTCTCTAAAATGCCGTATATCCCAAGGAACGCAAAGACATCCCAGTAAAAGATCTTGTCCATTTTTACAGGATACTCTAATCTTCCACTTGCATCTTTCATAAAGGTCTTCATATCTAGATTCTTTCCCTCCTTGGCGCCTTGCATACGGTATACGCCAATCACTCCGACATCTGGAGGAGAGAAGAGATCATCTTCTATTAAATCCACGTTGTAATCCACGTGCATACTGAAATCTCCTGATACTGATTTCGTTATAACCCCTATGGTTCCTCCCATTAACTTTGTTCCTTCTACACTAGCACTCACAAGTTTTCTATCTCCGTCTATAATTACTGATCCTATCTTTATCTCATCATCTCCTGTTGTTGGATTTGGTTTTATATGATTGATAACTGAAGTGGACCTGTGATTTGCTCCCACAGAGAGTGTTGAAAAAACTAGTATGCATACTATAAAAACACCCAATATCCCCCTCATTTTTATCATAAATCCAATAATTTTACTTGTATAAATATTTAATCCTTCTTATCTTAGAAGATGCACTACGAAAACATTTAATTACTGGATAAATCTTACATGTTAAGGAATAACATGGGGGAAATATCGTTTGATGAGTATATTAAAAAGTTTGACAGACTGGAATCCAGATATATACCTCCTAAAGAGGAGTGGCTACCTCCTGATGAGGCTCTATATGGAGTGAAAGATATATATAGAGTTCCCCTAGAGAAGGCAAAGAAGCTGAGATTTAAAGCCATAAAATACACATTTAAGCATCACTACGAAAATAATAAGTTTTATAGAAACCTCTGTAAAGAGAAAAACGTATCCCCAGATGATATCAAAAGCGAGGAAGATTTTCTGAAGATACCTCTCTTACCTGATAAATTCTTCAAGAATTATCCTGAGGGAAAGGAGTTCGCATTCTGGATAGCAAATATATATACAGGCGATTTACCCAGCATTTTCATAAAGAAAAAGAACCCAAAGATAGATGATATAATAAGGGAGTTTAACAGAAAAGGATTGAGAATAGCATACAGCAGCGGAACAAGCGGAAGGCACACGTTCATACCAAGGGATGAAAGAACGTTTAATAGAGCCGTCTATGGTGGAGCGAAAGGATTTGTATCAATGGCCTATCCAAGATGGGATTTTGATAAAATCCATGGGTATCTCTCCTTGTATGCAAGAAATATAAACTTATTTGCAGGAATGATGGGAGGCATTTTTACTGATATGCTGAAATACATTGACTATGGATTTGTTTTGAATATAGAGGTAACAACAGATATACTACAAGCTGCGATGAGAGGAAGGAGGAACATTCTCATAAGATTAGCATCGCTTTACATAGACTGGAGGAGAACTAGGAAGTTTATAGAGTGGTTGAAGGAGAGAGATAGGGATAAAGACGATATCGCTCTACTTGGAGCACCATTCTTCCTGAACCATATCATGAGTCTGTTGGAGAAGAAAGGACTATCTTTTGATTTCGGAGATAAAAGCTTTGTTGTTACCGGCGGCGGCTGGAAAATCAGAGAAAATGTAAGAATAACAACCAAAGAGTTTAGGGATAGAGTGGAGAAGGTTTTGGGTATACCTCATACCAATTGTTTAGACGCTTACGGAATGGTAGAAGGTAATGGCTTTATGTTCCACTGTCCAGAGGGGCATTACTTACATATACCCTACTCGTATTACTACCCAATAATCATTGGTAAGGATGGAGAGCCTGCTGGATATGGAGAGACTGGAAGATTTGCATTTCTGGATGCTCTCGCTACTAGTTACCCAGGATTCATAATCTCAGGTGACGAAGTCAAACTTCTAGAGCACTGTCCAGTCTGTGATAGACCTGGTCCGGTTTTAGAGCCTGAGATAAAAAGAGCAAAAGGAGAAGAGGTAAGAGGTTGTGCTGAAGAGGTAAGAAGGATGTTGTCCATAGGTTCAGGTGATTAAAATGGAAGATGACATGGAAGAGGTTGTTTCAAAAAAACTAAAGCTGATAATGTTCAAAGGAATGATAGCTCTGGGATGGGTTCTTTTGACTAATATAGGAACATTCAGAAGAATGGGTAAAGTTGCGAAGGAAGTGAAATACGTTAGACCTCCAAGGAGGTATGATATTCCTAAATACAAAGAAGGAATGAAGGTTTGCGAGTCTGATGAAAAATATCTCAGACCCACTCCTTACTGCAACTATAGAGTACCAGAGATAATAGCTCTAGCTAATGAGCTTGGAGCATTCAAAAAATCAGACTACGAGTATGCCAAATCAGTATTCGAATTTGTTAAGAGGAACATTATCTTGGAATTTCTACCAATGGATGATGCTAGAGATACTCTTCTAAGAGGTACAGGGACATGCATCCATAAAATCTCTTTGTTCATCGCTCTATGCAGAGCTGCAGGCATAAAGGCCAGATATAAATTGTATGCACCAATAATGACGCAAGCCTGGTATGATCATCTGATAGGAGCTGATCCTCTGGCTCAGCAGTGGTATAATGCTATGGGATACTTCTTACTACATGGTGAAGGAGAAGTTTACATAGATGGAAAATGGATAGTAGCTGATGTAGGTCCAACTCCAGAAAGGCAGGCAGCACAGGGGATACCTATAACAAAATTCGGGGAAGATTCAATCGGAACTTGGTTTTATGCAGTGCCTAACACTATAACAAAAGTAGAATCCATAACCTCTCTAGGTTTAGGAGGAAAAATGACGAGACCTCTCTTAAGAGTTTTCATGAATAAAATAGCAAAAGTACCTCTTGCTAGACTGAATAACAGTATTCTCGAGCAAATAGAGAGAGGAAAAAAGATATTAGAAGAAATGGGTGAAGAAGAATATGATAAAAAAGCAAGAGAGAAATACAAACCAATGATGTTAAAGCCAGAATTGTTGGAAAGAAAACCTGGATTAAGATTTAAAGGAGAGTGATACCATGAAAGATTTTGATGAGTATATTGAGAAATTTGAAAAAATCATGAAGAAATATAAGATACCAAGATCGAAATGGACACCACAAGATGAGGTTGTATACTCCCCAAAAGATCCTTTTAGAGTACCACCAAAGGAGGCGGAAGAATTAAGATTCAAAGCCCTGAAATACTCTTTTGCACATCACTATAAGAACAATACATTTTACAACAAACTATGTAAAGAAAAAGGGATCAAACCGGATGACATAAAGAAACCGTCTGATCTTACCAAAATACCTCTCATACCAGATAAATTTTTCAAGGATTATCCAGAGGATGGTAAATCCTTTGCCATGTGGTTGAGCAATATTTATACAGGAAAACTTCCAGAGATCTACATCAAAAAGAGAAATCCAAAGACAGAGGATGTTATAGATGACTTCAACACCTCGGGTCTAACAGTTACATTGAGTAGTGGAACGAGTGGAAGACACACGTTCATACCAAGAGATGCCGATACAATAAGGAGAGCAAGCTACTCAATAGCAAAGAATGTAGTTTCGATGCTCTATCCTTTTTGGGAATACAATATGACAATGTATAAACAAACAGATCCATCTGGAACAAATCTCTGGGTTGGAAAATCTGGAGCAGTTATTACAGAGATAGTAAAAGAGGCAAGGGTAGGAACAAAAATAAAGATAACTCCAAAGATGGTTAGATTGAGTATGGGAGGAGCAAGAAATTTCATAGAGAGAATTGAGAGCAAAATTATTAGATCGATTGCTAAGAGACACAGGGAGAAAATGATTGATGATTTTATAAATCTGTTAGAAGAAATGGAAAAGAGGGGGACAAAACTAGGTCTTATAGTTCAACCTTCTTTCATGAACATGATCATGAAAGTTCTAGAGAGGAGGGGACTAAGTTTTGACTTCAGTGAAAATGGAGCAATGTTGACAGGCGGTGGCTGGAAAATAAGTGAGAACGAAAGGATACCACACAAGGAGTACAGGGAGAGAGTAGGAAAGTATCTTTCTATACCAGAGGAAAGAATACTGGATGTCTATGGAATGGTTGAATGCAATACCGGAATGATACAATGCCCTGAAGGACATTACCTGCATATTCCCTACACTCAAATATATCCGATGGTACTTGATGAAAATCTAGAACCCAAAGGATATGGAGAAGTCGGTAGATTTGCATTTTTGGAAGTCACAGCAAGCAGCTATCCGAGCTTCATAATAACAGGTGACGAAGTCAAACTTCTAGAGCACTGCCCAGTCTGTGATAGACCTGGTCCGGTTCTAGAGCCTGAGATAAAGAGAGCAAAGGGAGAAGAGGTAAGAGGTTGTGCTGAAGAGATGAGGAGATTATTCTCTATTAGTGAGGATTGATACTGAGAAATTCTAAAGATATCATAAATATCCCTAGAACTGCAAGTAGAACAGATATCGCTTTCATTAGTATATCTTCTGGAGAGGCATTTGCAAATTTGGCACTCAGATTTCCGCTTATTGCTGCTCCTATTCCAACAACTAATCCGCTGATTAAATCTACATTCCCATACATGGCATGAGCGAATGTAGCGAATAGAGCTGTTAGTGCCATGAGGAATGCTGCACCTCCAACAGCTTTATGCAACGGTAAATTAAAAACTAATAACAAGATAACAAAAAACCATATACCTCCAGTCGCACCGAATATGCTTGCTATCACACCTACCCACAGACCGATGCCAATTCCTATAATTAATTTCAGATTTCTACTCTTTACGTTAAATATCGCACCAAATCTCTTCACCACCTCTTCCCTATCAAAGCCTTTCCTCCAGAGATATACACTCATGAAAATTAAAACTATGCCGAATAAACCCCTAAGTTGAGCTTCTGGAGTTTTGAATGCTAATAATGCCCCTATCTGTGAACCTGGTATAGCTCCAAGAATGAGCCATATACAGGGTTGAAAATCTATATTCCTATTTCTGTAGTACACAGATGATACAACAGATGAGGCTATGAAGCTAGCAAGAAGCGTTGTCCCTATCGATTCGTGAATCGAAAAACCTAAAAGAAGATAGAGCAAAGATATCATCACCACTGCGCCGCTGGCTCCGACTAAACCTATTATAATTCCCGCAAAAGAACCTATTCCAAGCATTATCGCTAAATCCATTGCAGATATCATTTTGCTGCAAGGTATCTCTATGGATGTTTAAAGAGGTTTGCAAGGTGGAAACTAATATAAAATGCATGTGTTTTACTGTAAGGAAATGGTATCATTTGATGAGTATATCAGAAAACTTGATGAAAGACTCGAAAAATATATACCTCCAAAAAAAGAATGGGGTCCTCCAGAACACGCTGTTTACGGAGTGAAAGATTTATACAATGTACCTCTGAAGAAGGCAAAAGAATTGCAATTTAAAGCCATAAAATACCAGTTCAAAAGACACTACGAAAAAAATAAATTTTATAGAGAATTCTGTAGGGGTCAAGATATTGAACCTGAAAACATCAAGAAGTATGAGGATTTGGATAAAATTCCTCTTTTGCAGGACAAATTCTTTAAAGATTATCCAGAAGGAAGGGACTTTGCCGTCTGGTTAAGTAATACATTTACTGGAGATCTTCCAACTATAAGAATAAGAGAAAAGCACCCGACATACGATGATGTAATAAAGGCATTCAACTCAGCAGGTCTTGCTATATCTCATAGTAGTGGAACAAGCGGGAGACATACGTTTATTCCGAGAGATAAAAAGACTTTTGATATAGCAGAGTATGCCCTTGCAAAAGCTATCGTATCAATGGTATATCCGCTATGGGAATATGATATTTCTGCATATCTATTGATGCCGAATCCATTTAAAACAACCTTATTTGCTGGAAAGGTGTGTGGAGTCCTTTATGATGCTGTGAAAGATGTTACTTCTGCTATAGATAGAGAGATAACAACTGAGACAATAAGACTTCTAATGTCAGGAAGAGGAATAAAAGCCTCATTTATCAGATTGGCAGCAGCTATAAGTGGAAAAAAGATAATCAAAAACATAGTAAAATGGTTAGAAGAGAAAGAAAAAAAGAAAGGCAAGATTGCCTTCGTTGGTGCCCCTTATATATTGCATGAGGTCATAGAATATCTTAAAAGGGAAGGGAAAACTTTCGATTTCTCTGACAGAGGAGGAGTAGTAACTGGTGGCGGCTGGAAGATACATGAAAATAGAAGGCTGCCTGTCGAAGATTTCATAAAGGAAGTTAATGAGACCCTTGGAATAAAGGAAGAACATTGTTTAGATGTCTATGCTATGGTTGAGGGTAATGGTATAATGACTCATTGCCCAGAGGGGCATTATCTACATATCCCCATAACATATCTACATCCAATGGTCATAGACAAGGATATGAATCCTGTAGATTACGAAGAATATGGCAGATTCGCCTTTCTGGATGGAACAGCTTATAGTTATCCAGGTTTTATTGTTAGCGGAGACAGAGTTAGAATGCTTGAGAGATGTCCAGTCTGTGATAGACCTGGTCCGGTTCTAGAGCCTGAGATAAAGAGAGCAAAAGGAGAAGAGGTAAGAGGTTGTGCTGAAGAGGTAAGGAGAATGTTGACAATGGATGTTGGTAGAGATCAGGGGGTGTTTGTTTGGAAAAGATAAGTTTCCCTGAGCCCGAAAAGGTGTTGAAAGAAAAACCTTCTCTGAAGAAGTATCTGAAGTATTTACTGTTTTTTGGACCTGGAGCAATAATAGCCTCTGTAACCATAGGTCAGGGTCAACTCATACTAGGCCCTCAATTGGGGGCATGGGCTGGTCCAAGGCTACTTTGGCTTATAACCATAAACATAGCCTCTTACATAATAGCATACCTAAGTTGCAGATATACCTTGATCACCGGACTCAACATGATGGACGTATTTTCTACCAAGTTGAAAGGGATTCTGAATATTATTTTCATACTGATAATGCTGATATTCGTTCCTATATTTGCAGCAACTATAATAACATCTCTTGGCCAAAGTCTAGCCTGGATGTTTGGCTTTGGAGATTATCTTATCTGGGGCATTTCTTTTGCTTTGCTTGCTGCGATACTTGCGGTAGCTGGAAGATATAGATTGCTGGAGTACACTCAATTGATTTTTGTTTTAATTCTAGCAATAGGAGCAATAGTATCGGTAGCTATGATACCCAATCTGAATCTTGCAGAGATAGTTCCACACTTTTTCACAATCGGTGATTTTCCAGAGTATCCGCAATGGGTCATAGATATGGGTGAAGCAACGAAGCCGATTCCTTTGTTGATACTGGGATACGTAGGTACCCTCACTATAACCATAGTTACGCTAGTTGGGTATGCTGGATGGGTAAAGGTAAAAGGCTGGGGTATCTTTAAGGATCAGAAAGATCCCGAGAGATTATCAAGAAGATTATTCTCTCTATTTAAGAAGGCCGGTAAGGTTGAATATCTTCCAAAGGATAAGAAGGAGATTAGGAAAGCAAAACTCCTAACAAAGCCTATATTGATAGATCTGTCTCTTGCTTTCATATTCGTATCGATAGCATCTGCAGCATACATGATAGCAGGCTATTACCTGTTAGGCCCAAGGCATGAGTTACCCACAGATATAGATCTTCTCAAAAAACAAGCAATTATATTTTCCAACATAGCGTCGTGGCTTAAGCCTCTATATCAAATAAGCGTATTCTTTGCCTTATTTGGTACAATCTATGGTGGATTTGAGGCTGCATCTAGGATGTTATATGAGACTAGTAAAAACCTGATCAGAAGGGTATCACTCCTAGACTATCCAAAGTTTATGCAATACTTCTTGATATATATTCTCGCACTTGGATTACCTCTAGCTATACTTATGAGATTTGGACTATCTGTTATAGTGATGTTGAGTATCACTTTACTATTCATAGGTGTTATAGGGGTCATAATATATGGAGTAGGAACAATCTATGTCATACAAACTACTTTACCCAAAGAGTACAAACTAAATAAATTTACTTTATCTCTAGGAGTAATAGCAATAATATTACTTCTAGTACCGTTTCTGTCATTTGTCATGTAGAAAATTATTCCAATTAAATTAGTCGTATAAATATTCTCCATCACATCGAAGATCTAAGATCAGTTATACGAGAAATCAAGAGAGTATTAAAGAGTGGAGGCATCGTATTTGTTCTAGATTTTTATAGAGATTCTCTCCTTGGAAAGATAATAAATCTCTATGAAAGGATCTTATCAAATCCCGGACTCATAGACCCTTTCCACCTCGAAAAACTTTTCAAAGAAGAGGGTTTTGAGGGAAAGATAAAAATGGTGTCTAATTTTCAGTATGTTTATCTCGGAAAGAAATCGTAGTCTTTCTTGAAATAACACAGATCTTTATCTTGTTTAGACCCTTCAAATCTTTCATATCCATTACCTCTATTTCTTCAAATCCAGAGGTTTGTAATAAATCTAGAACATATCTGAGGTTGTGAGGTTTAAATCCAAATATCTTTCCAAGAATTTTTCCAAAGATGTTATTCCTTATAACTAGGACGAGAAGTTTGCCATCACTCTTGATAGTTTTATAAACTTCTTTAAAAAGATTTTCAGGATCTATATACTCTATAAGACCGGATGTAACAACAAAATCCAAGGAATCTTCTTTAATTGGTATGCCCAGTGATAGATCAGCCTTTACCAAATCTATGTTTTTGATTCTTTCATTGCGCGTATATTCATGCAAAATTTTCAATAAACCATTCGACTCATCTACCGCGATCACTCTGCAATTCCTATTTCTCTTCGCTATAAATATGGATAGAAGACCTGATCCGCAACCTAGATCAGATACAATTCCATCAAAATCGAATTTGTTGAGCAGTTTTCCTATCGCTCTCTTATATCCAAATACACTTATTATCCAATCATACAACCTCGGAAACTTTTTGAATAACAGATATCTCTGTATCGTGAATTTCCCCATTCAAGATGTAATAGATAAGAAAAACTTATGTATCTTTGCAAATTATTATTTTATAGTGCAGGGGTAGCCAAGCCTGGTCAAAGGCGCCAGACTCAAGATCTGGTCCCGGAGGGGTTCAGGAGTTCGAATCTCCTCCCCTGCACTTTTAAAATCTGTTGATATGAAGAATTTTCTCGAGTCTTCTCTTAGGTACATGCATTACTCCATCTTTATCTCTCCAGTACCTTATCGAATCTTCCGCATCTTCAACAACAGATTTCTCTGCAGGAAAACCGAGAGCAATAACAGAATGGATATAGTATTCTGGTGGAATGTTTAAGATGTCTCTAAGAAAATCTCTGTCAATATTTCCAAGCATACAGCTACCTATACCATAGGAATATGCTAGAATCATGATGTTCTCTGCAGCCAGCCCTACATCGATATCTGAGAATTGGCTGATTCCCTTCTTTACGAGAATTACTATGTAAGCTGTCGGTCTCTCCTCCTTATCGGGCTTCCATTCAGGTTTTATATATCCTGCCCACCTTAGAGCAGGGAATATCTTGTCACATAATTTTTGATCGTTGATGACTATATATTCGAGAGGTTGAAGGTTTGCGCCGGAAGGCGCTAACCTAGCTGCGTTCACTAATTTTTTGAGAAATTCTAGAGGAATAGGGATCTGTTTGAATCTTCTTATAGATCTTCTACCAATAATAGCAGATTCCACGTCCATGCAGAAGAGAATACTCACGGATAAGAAAACCCTTTTGTATCTATTATCACATCATCTAAAATAATGAAGATAAAAAGAAGGAAAGGCGGATTTGTAAAGACAGCACCAAAATCCCTAGAAAAGAAGATATTGGATAATGCAGTTAAGATTAAGGAAGACTTTACAATAATTCTACCAGTACCTGTAGATGAAAAATCTAAAAAATCCATAGGCAAGCTTAGAAAGAAATTGGAAAAGGTTTGGCAGTATAGAGACGATACCAAAAAACTTGAAAAGATTTCTAAAAAGAAAGGGCTGGAGTCTGCACTTGCAGGAATTTTGATACTAGCCAATAATCCTAAGGCTCCTTATCTAGCTCATGTTAAGATAGGGGATAGAGATGTCGCATATGCGTTGAGAGGAAAAGCAGAAAAAGAGAAACTTATTTCTTTGCAATACTTCGATGATCCCGTGCTGCGTATTTTGGGATTTATAGATTTGTGCAGCAAAAAGAATCTTTCGTTATACTCATGGAAGGATAAATTCCTGTGCTCCTCAAAAGATGATATCCCTGAAGATTTTCTGGAATTCCTGTCCACTTACCTAGGATTACAGAGGGAAGGGTCTCTACTAAAATGTCATCATATATGTTCAGATAGAGCAACTAAGGAACATTTGTTGATTAGATTGAAAAATCTAAAAATAGCGATCTGTAGGGATTGCCTTGAGGATAAAAATACGGTTTTCGAGATAACAAAGCATGCTTTTATTCCGAATATCCAAAAGGTTTTAAGCATTGAGATAAAGTCAGAACTTCTAGAGTATGGGGTAGAGGTTGAGTACAAAGAAGATTATCTAAGCGGTAAATTGAATGACAGGGAATTCTTTGAGAGGAATCTTGAAACATGGAAAAATAAACTCAAAATCGAGGAAAAGAAAATCATCTACATAAATGGTAAAGTGTACAGTGATTTTACATCATTTCTAAATGAATTGGGTATTGAGAAAACTGAAAGAAAGGCAATCGAAATCCTTCTAACAAAGATAAACGAGCCTATTTTCTTGGATAGCAAAAATGTAAATGTAATTCTCGAAAGGTATTGGAAAAGCTATGGTGAAGAAATCTTGACCGAACTCTCAGACGATCCGAATCTAGCAAAGAAGGTATTTAATCCCAGCGAATCGCCAATCAAGCAGATAAGGCATCTTGAAAGTATTAGCAAAAAAATAGATAGAATCTCAAAATATCCAACTTATGAGAATCTTCCACCTGTAGCAAAATTCATCGATGATATAGCAAAAGAGTATATAGCTCATGGTAAAGAGAAGGTTCTATCTATTCTATCCAAACCACCTAAGGGAATTAAAGAGAGATCTTTGGCATATGCCTTTCTTCTTGCTCTTGGAAAAGGTGAGGAAAGAAAATGGCAATATAAGAAGGAAGAGGTGGAGTTTGGTGAATTTCTTAAAAGATATGTCGTGAAGCTCTTAAGCTCAAAACCGGAGGAGTACCATGAGAATCTGAAAATGCTCCTGTCTGTGAGTGGAGTGAGTGAAGAAATCTAGCAGTTATTGAAATTGGATCATAACTGTTGGAATATAAGAGAAAAGATCAAAACTTGAGATATCTTGAATCAATAACCCTCTTTATTTCTTTCATAGAGTTCTACGGCATTTTTTATCATTTTTATTAAAACTCCCTTAGCCTCAACCGGGCTATTTTTACCTAAGAAACTGTAGCCTGTAGCATAGCAAGGTTTCACAACCCCTCGATCATATCCCAGAGTTATAACAGTATACATCGGTACACCGCCTTGCTTTGAGATATCGAAGGATCTATAGACATCTCTGAATGTGCCATCAACATGATCTAGATTAATATGTATTAGAGTTATTCCAGTTCCTGAGAAATTCTTTGTTTTGACTAGGAAAGGTTTTTTTATATCATCAACATCAAAAATTTCTTTGATTATTGGATCCATTTCATCACAAGCGGAACAAACGTCTATCCTAAAATGTAAGAAGACTGGTCCTTTGGATAGATTCTCAAGAATAAATTCAGGAAAATCTTTACCGTCCACTGTCTCAAATCTAAATTCCAGAATGGTCTTTGGATCCATCTTTATACAACTTAGACATAATACTGATACAATCTTATCTTTCACATCACTATAAACGTGTGTAGATGCAAATATGTAAGACAGTGAGACTAGAGAAATTACAAATATACTTATGGCAAGATATGTCTTTTTCATGTTCCCACTCTATAGGTTATTATCTTTTTTGGGCAAGCCTCTATACATCTACCACATAGTATACACTCTGGCGATCTGTCCATATTTGGAACATCTATGCCCATTGGACAAGCTTCTACGCATTTATTACAATGTATACACTTTTCCTTATCAACATAAACATGAAGTAAGCTGATCTTGTTGAAAGGAGCCATAAGGGCTCCAAGAGGGCAGAAGTATTTGCACCATCCTCTTTCAGAGAAAAATATCAGTATGATGAATAATACAAATACAACTAATGCCAATGGGAAGAATGGATTTGGAGTAAATTTTCCATAGTTCAATATTCCTATTGGGATAGTCCCAACTAGAAAGCCTACAGGACATATATCCGTAAACATGAAACCTACGAAATATGGAGCGATAATAACTAATACAATTAAATTCAAGTATTTTACATATCTGATTTTGCTTTTGATGCTCTCTGGAATTTTCATGGATAAATATTTGCTTAGTCTATTTCTGGAAAACTTGGAAGTTGCTCTCTGTAACAGACCAATTGGACATATCCATCCACATACAGCTCTACCCAAAAGAGATGAGATTGATGAAAATAGAAGAACCGGGTAGAGAAGTAAAGGGAAAGATATTTTTCCCTTGTAAACCGCATGCTCCATAATACCAAGTGGACAACCTGCAGAGGCATAGGGGCATGCGTGGCAGTAAAAGAAGGGGTAACAAAAACCTGTTTTTATGCCTGTTGCTCCCAGGTTAGCAAAAACCAGAGATATGAATTGGGATATCAATCTCTTTATTTGTAATCTCATCTAGATAACCCTCTGGAAATCAAGATTGATATTGTTATGGAAATCAAAATTCCATAAACTTCAAATCCCGGTGTTTTCTTCTTTCCATCTTCCATACTTACCTGAGGTTCTACTTCAAATTCTTGAACCCCTGTTTCGACATAGCTACCGTTTTGGAAAGATATATTAACCTTGTAGTGCACTAGAGTGGTATCATTTCTAAGCTTATATTCTGCACTGTATTTTCCTAACCCTGTTTGCTCCATATTCAAAATTTTAGGTAAAAAACATTGATCTCCTTTGCATTCCTCTATCCACAGTCTAACATCACTCACGTTACCAGTCATATTTAAGTAGAATTTAACTGTATCTCCAGCTTTTGGTTTTGATGGAGAGTATCCTATCTCTATCTTCGAAAGTGCATTTGTAGAGAGAAAAAGTAACATCAGCATAGCTATCAGACACATCGATACTTTTCTCATCCTACACCCCCAATTTAACACCGTTGTGTATAGAGTATTTTTATTAGTCTGGGTGGGAATTTACTAATCTTTAACGTTTTCTATTAGACCTACCAGATCTTGGGTCGTTTTTGCTCCTGCCTTTAAGTAAAAGATTCTGCCATATTTATCGAATATTACTATCGTAGGGATTGCATTTTCCAATAGATATTTTGATGCCTCGTAATATTTATCTATACCAAATATCCAGTTGTTTATGTAACTTCCATAGGTGGATTCTATAGAACTCACGTCATCTCCAGCTACATCAAGAGAGATTATCACAACATCTGTATCATTATGGTAGTAGTCTCTGATCTCTGATAGATAATTCATTTGTGCCCTGCAGGCAGGGCAATTAACGCTCATGAGATCAAGGATGACTACTTTCCCTCTGTAATCGCTTAGCCTCTTTTCTTCTCCAGATAAAGTGACGAATCTGAAATCCTCCCCCTTAATCTTTCCTTGCAAGGTTAGATTTAGAACCTCGATAAATCTCTTTATAGATTCTATTTTGTCTGATGGATTGTATATGCTATAGGCTACAAGCTTGCTAAGTTCGTTTCCATTGCTATCTAAGAATATAACGAGAGGGAACGGATTATTCATAAATTTGTACTTTGAAAGTATCTCTCCTTGCGATGGATCGTTGACATCTATTTTTATGGCAACAAAATCTTTCATCATATTAATGATGGTCTCATTAGAAAACAGATTTTTTTCTAGGGTTTCACAAAAGTCGTAACCTGGAGAACAAAAGTATAGGATGGCAGGTTTTCCCGTATTCTCCATCTTTTGCATTCCCTCATTATAATCCAGCCATTCTATGGATTTGTGTGTCTTATTAGAAGATTGTATACATCCTGCCATTAAGAATAATATAGAGAGTGTTATTGCAACATATCTCAATCTCATCATCTACCACATCTCAGATCAATCCTGCAGATCTCAACTTTTCAACAAGAAATTCCTTTGGCATAGCCCCTATAATCCTATCAACAAGCTCCCCATCTCTAAATAGGAGGATAGTAGGGATACTCATTATATTATATCTCATCGCTGTCTTGGGATTATTATCAACATTCAGTTTTCCAAATACAATTTTTCCTTTCAGTTCCCTAGCCAGCTCTTCGATTACTGGAGCAATCATAAGACATGGTCCGCACCAAGGCGCCCAGCAATCTATAGCTACGTTTTTGTATTTTTTAACCATCTCATCAAAATTCACATCGCTAACCTCTATAGGTTTATCGGGCATACTTTCCAAGTTTTCACCTTCCATATACCTCTTTCTGAGTTCTTCAAGCTTCCTCCTTCTAAGCATCTCCAGTTCGTCCATGCAAGCCTGTAAACGATAAAGACATATATAAACGTTTGTGCAAATTTTATGCACAAACGTTATAAACCTTTAGATAATTCTCAGAATGAATGGATGATAATCTCTGCAGAGACATCATGAAACGGATATTAGATTTGAGAGATACAGATATCGCTGTCTACAGGGAACTTCTGAAGATTAAAAAAGCTAGAGTGAAGGATATATCAAAGATTATTGGAAGAGATAGGACGACTATTCAGAGATCTCTGAATAGACTGGTAAACGCCGGCCTTTGCTGTAAAGAAAAGAAGATTATGAAAAATGGAGGGTATTTCTATGTCTATCACTTGAAAGAATCAGAAGAAATAAAATCTATTTTGGAAAGTTGTCTAGATAACTGGTATTATAAAATCAAGGAGAGACTTAAATTGGAAAATGAGATGTTAGTTTAACAAACTCTTTATCCTTCTTTCGACAACGAAGCTCTTTGCTACCTCTTCTATCTCCTTTGCCTGTTCAGCGGTTGAAACCAAACCGACTATGAACATTTCTTTACCACCTCCAAGTAAAATTTTGTCTGAGAGTTTATAAATGAATTTTTGTACAAATGTTATCGATTGAGCTCATCCAATCTGTCAATCATTGATGTAACCAAATTTATCAACTTTTCGATACTTGTCTCATCTTCTAAAATTGTATTGACCTTTATTTCTATCTCACCATTATCAAGGGAGATGATAGGGTATAGATGTTCTGCATCGATTATCTTCTCTTGGATTCGATAATCCAGCAAATCGCGAATCATATCTTGATTATTTCCTTTGATTACAAATCTGCTATCAAAATAGTCAGATCCTATCTCCACCTCTTTTTCCACTCCCACTTTCTTCAAAATATCAAACATTTTCCCCTCCTTGAAAATATACATTTCAAGATCTTGAGAGAAAGTTGTAGTTGCTGACACTATGGTTTGTGAGGGAGAGTATTTGCTGCCTAAATAAAAACGTAGGGAAACGATTCTGTTTTTGTAATTAAACTTCAAAGATGGGAGTCTAAAGGAGGGTTTTGATACCTTCCCTCCTCTTTTGATTGCTATTGATTCTAGGATTTCTATAAGTTTTCTCCTTTTTCGTGGAAAAGTAACGATGTATACAACAATACCCACTACTAAAATTACGATCCACAGCAATACTAGGATTTCTGTGTAGTCCATACCTCTAAATCGATTTTTTATTTGAAAAGTTTTGGAGTATGCAAAACCTTTTATTCTGAATCTCTATTCTGGGTTCGGGAGGTAGAGAGTTATGACATCCATCCTTGATCTTGAGCCCAAAATAGTATGGAAGCATTTTGATGAGATCAGAAAAATACCCCGTTGCTCAAAACATGAAGAGAAAATTAGAGAATACATCGTAAATTTTGCAAAACAGCACAACTTGGAATACCAGGTAGACAAAGCAGGGAATGTTGTTATAAGAAAGCCTGCTAGTCAAGGAATGGAAAATAAGCCGATGGTTGTCCTCCAATCTCACATGGATATGGTTTGCGAGAAGAACAAAGATGTGGAGCATGATTTTTCCAAGGACCCAATAAAGGTCAAGATAGAAGGAGAGTGGGTAACAGCTGAAGGTACTACTCTGGGAGCTGATGATGGTATAGGCGTCGCAACGGCTTTAGCCATACTCGAAGATAAAAATCTAAAGCACCCTCCGATAGAAGCATTGTTTACAGTAGATGAAGAAACTGGTCTAACAGGAGCGTTTGCTCTAGAAAAAGATTTTCTAAAGGGAAGGATAATGATAAATCTGGATAGCGAAGATTTTGGTGTGATCTATGTTGGTTGTGCAGGAGGAGGAGATTCTACCCTAAAATTGTCTATAAAGAGGGAGAATATACCAACTGGTATGAGAGTATTTGAAGTATCGGTAACTGGTCTCAGAGGAGGACATTCTGGCTGTGATATACACGAACAGAGGGGTAATGCTATAAAGATACTAGCCAGGATTTTATGGAAAGTAAAAAAAGATATGGAGATCAGAATAATAGATATAACTGGTGGGGACAAACACAATGCCATTCCTAGAGAAGCAAAGGCTATTGTTGCTGTAAGTGATGAAGATAAATTCAGAGAGATTGTTGAGAGTGAAGCTAGAGATATACTAGAAGAGATCAAACCTGTAGATCCAGATATGAAAGTTGATATAAAGGGTTCTAAAGGAGAAAAAGCTCTCGACGTCGAATCTACAAACAAGGTTATAGATCTTCTATACGCCTTGCCTCACGGAGTACTTGCAATGAGTTATGACATACCTGATCTAGTTGAAACCTCTACGAATCTAGCAAAGATAAGAGTGGAAGGAGATAAAGTAACGATAGTTATGAGTTCTAGGAGTTCAAGTAAAACAGAGTTGCAGGCTACCAGAGATAGAATAAGAGCAATAGCAACTTTGGCTGGAGCAGAAGTTGAGGAGGGATCAACATATCCAGGATGGAAACCAAATCTGCAATCAAAAATTCTTGCTATAGCAAAAGAGGTTTTCAAAGATCTATTTGGAAAGGATCCAGAGATAAAGGCAATACATGCAGGATTAGAGACAGGAGTCATAGGTGAGAAATTCCCAGGAATGGACATGATATCGATAGGGCCTGATGTTAGAAATCCACACTCTCCAGACGAAAAGGTTCACATCGGCTCGGTAGAAAAATTCTACAAGTATGTGACGAAAATACTGGAGAAAATAGAGTAATTTGACAAAACATTTATATACTAGCTCTTACCTATAGATGGGTGTATGGTTGAAGATGTAACTGTTAAGACGGATAATTTGCAAAAGTTATTTCTAGATGAGGTCACAATAGAAAACGAAGAAGATGAACTAGCCTTTTTCATGAATAGATTCAATCTTAACATCGAGAACCTAGAAGCCATGCCTGCACTAAAAGAGCATATCGAACCCCTTCTATCCAGGACAGAGGAAGAATAATCGAGAAATCCGAAAGCGATATAAGCTATTGGCAGATACTTCTTACCAGGGGTGATCATGAATCTAGAGAGGCTATTTTCAAAAAGAACAAGGACAATGAGACCGTCAGAGATTAGAGAATTGCTCAAATTAACACAACAACCAGATATCATATCGTTTGCTGGAGGATTACCTAATCCTAACGCATTTCCTATAAACGAACTTCAGGATGTCGTTAAAAAAGTTTTAGATAAGGATGGTAAGCTTGCTTTACAGTATGGTCCAACTGAAGGTATCAGAGCTTTAAGGAATACCCTCGCAAACAGATGTGCAAAAGATGGTATAGATGCAACATCTGACAATATCTTGATAACGACAGGTTCTCAGCAGGGACTGGATGTTCTGGGTAGAATATTTTTGGATCCCGGGGATACGATAATAGTTGAGTTACCAACCTATTTGGGAGCGATAAATGCTTTTAGAGCATATGAAATAAACTTTGAAGGTATACCTTTAGATAAGGATGGGATGCAGGTCGATCTCTTAGAAGAGAAAATAAAAGAGTTGCAGAAGAAGGGCATTGTTCCAAAATTCATCTACGTTGTCCCAACTTTCCAGAACCCTGCAGGCGTAGTTATGCCAGAGAGTAGAAGGAAAAAACTAGTGGATATAGCAAATGATTATGATTTGATTGTTATAGAGGATGATCCCTATGGAAAGCTGATTTACGAAGGAGAGGCTGTAAAACCCATAAAAAGTTTTGATGATGAGGGAAGGGTCATATATCTATCCACTTTCTCCAAGATCCTTGCTCCTGGCTTCAGACTGGCGTGGATTGTTGCATCTCAAGAGCTCATTAGAAAGTTGTCTGTAGGTAAACAAGCTTTGGATCTTTGCACAAATACATTTGCACAATTTATAGCTAACGAATTTATAGAAAGCGGTTATTTGGATTTGCATATTATGAGAATAATAGAAATGTATAGACCCAAAAGGGATAAGATGATTGAAGCTATAAAGAAATACTTCCCACCAGACACGATATGTCATAAACCCAGAGGAGGAATGTTTGCCTGGGCGACTATCCCTGGAAATATAGACACAGAAGAAATGTTCCTAGATGCCATAAAAGAGAAGGTTGCGTATATACATGGAAAAGCGTTCTATGTTAATGGTGGAGGAGCAAACTCCATGAGGCTCAACTTTTCCTATTCATCCGAGGAACTGATAGAAGAGGGTATAAGGAGATTAGGGAGAGTCATAGAAAGAAAGTTGAAAGAATCGAAATGAGATTATCATATTTCCTTCTGATGTTTATTTTGTTAATTCCGGCACTTTCAGGTTGTATAATAAATTTTAAGAAGGTTCACTGTGACATAATAAGCTATCATATAATAGACAATAACGGCAGACTAGGAGTGAAATTGTATTATAATTCTACAGACAACATTACATTCAAGTCCATGGATGCCTCTGGAAAAGAAATCGATAGACTATTTGTTACTCGAAGACTCGGTGAAGTTATCCTGAATCTGTCATCCTATCACACAAATCCTCCCGATGGAATCTACAAAATACTGGCATATGATGTCTTTGGAAACAAAATAGAAGAATTTGGTATCAATATCGAAAGACCTTCTCTCAGCATTGAGAACGTAAATCTGACTTGGTGGAAGGAGGGAAAAGATTCTTACTCCATAGTTGAAATTAGAGTGTATGTAAAAAACAGCGGAGATATACCTATATATATCGATAAGGTTTATGTCAAAATAGAAAATATCTCCCTAGACATAAAAACACTCGAAAATGTTGTACAACCTGGATATGGAAATGTGACTCTCTCTTTGTATGTTAATTCCCTGAAAGTAAAAGAATACAATCTCTCCCTAACCATGGTTGATCTGGATAACAACCCTCTAGCACAAGGAACTTTCTTAATTTCACCAAATGTTGATCTGAAACAGGATCGCTTTTCTAAATCTTGGAGATTCGGAAAAAAGACATACTCCCTCACTGTACCTCTCCCTGAAGGACTTTACAATTACTGCTCGTCATTTCCAAGACTGAATTTAGAGGACTACTCATTTTATGCCATAGATCCAAAAGTTCAAGGATTCGTAGACATGCTCGCAAGGAAACTGAAATCTATGTACAGAGGTAATGATATTATAGACTTTGTTGCATCGTTTGCTCAAAGTATAGAATATAGAAACGAAAGTGGAGAATACCCGAAATACCCTATAGAACTGCTGCATGATAGATATGGGGATTGTGAAGATAAGGCAATACTAACCTCTTCTATTCTCTACAAGCTTGGTTACGATGTCTGCCTTATAAGGTTCGAAGATCATATGGCTGTCGGCGTATATCTGGGAGGTGATAGCTATCAAGGAAAAGTATATTACACCGATGACCAAGGAAAACAATACATCTATCTCGAGACATCAAGTAAGGGCTGGAAGCTTGGGGAAGCTGATAAAGAGTATAGCCATGCAATGAATTATACGATTCATCATGTCACAGATAAGCCTATTCTTATACAGATGTGTAAACCTCCAGTTAGGCACCAGATAGGAAATAAAGACTATATAGATCTATCCTCCACAGTTATCAATATGGGAAATAAAGATGCCGATAATGTAAAGCTTAGAATCAAAGTAGAGGTATACGGCAGCGAGATAACTGTAGCTGAGAGTGATACGATTTATATAGGAGAAGGTAGAGGGGAAGATGTATACATAAAGTTTAACACTCCAAATCTCGAATTCTCCAAGATGTTTGTCGTTGTTATAAGCAATGGTAGAGAGGTTACAAGATCTTCTTTTGTGTTCCTATAGAAAGTTTTAAAGCCTCTATCTTATAGATATATTCTACGGCGCCAGGAGTAGGTGGGCGGCTGACGGTGAAGGGGTATACCCTTCGCTGAGGAAAGTCCCCCCTCACTCTGGGCCGGGGTGCCGCGCAAGCGGCAGGGACGAGAGTCCCTACAGGAGGAACAGAAACGACACAGCCAGCGGGAAAGGCGATGATGGATTTGATCCTGAGGTCCCCGCTGGATTTGGTGAAACGGCCCCTGTCCCCGGAGCAAGCCCAAGCAGCGGGATCGGCTGCCCAGACCGCCCGCGGGTAGGGCGCATAGTAGAATGCCGCCTAAAACAGAAGGGGGCTTACGGCCTACACCTGGCGCCAATCAAAACATTAAATATTTTCTACACCCTCCGCTCTTGCTGTGACACTAAGTAAAAAGGGAAAAGGAATTTCCTCGCTTATTACAGCATCCCTACTCTGGGGAACATCATTTCCAGCAATAAAGATAGCTGTATCAAATGTAAACGAGCTTACTTACACTTGGACAAGAGCTGGATTTGCTCTTATTTTTCTTTTGCCATATGTTATTGCTAACAGGAAGAAGATAGACAAAAAAGTAATGAAAGGCGGCATACTCGCTGGTTCTACATATGCTATCGGGATATGGCTGCAAGGTTGGGGAACAAGATTTACCACTGCTTCGAATTCCGCATTTATAACAGGCTTATACATGGTTTTTGTTCATGCATACATCGCTATATTGGTTAGAAGATACAGCAAAAAGCTTTCCCTGTCTCTGATTTTGGCTCTGACAGGATTATATCTATTAACCAGACCTGACATGCATCTAAATGTCGGAGATTTTCTAGTTCTGCTAAGCGCTTTCCTCTGGGCTGCAAACATCCTGATAATAGATAGATATGCTGACAAAGACCCTCTTTTGATAACATTCTTTGAGATGATACCTTCTGTTTTCTTCCTTATGCCAGATATAAGTCTAAATGGCTTCCCAACCTTGAATATCGATCAGTTTGCTGTGTTGATGTATCTTGGATTTGTATGTAGTGATGGAGCAACAGTATTTCAGGTTTATGGGCAAAGATTTATAGAGCCTGCTGCTGCTTCTGTGATATATCTTATAGAGCCGGTATCTGCCTCTCTATTTTCTTTTGCTCTTCTAGGAGAGGTTATGAATCCTTACCAGCTGTCTGGTGCTACATTTATACTCTCAGCAATGGCTATAGCATCAACTGAAAAGATTATAGTAAAGGGTTAGCATTTTAGTTATTTATCAATTTATATATTATCTGCTTTGCCTTCATTGGATTATAACCTTTATGGATCAGGTGAATATAGACAGCATCTAAGTAAAGGTCTCTCAGACATTTTTCTCGGTTGATCATCTACCCCACCTAATTCAATTTCTGATTTTACAGCCTATAAAGAGTTGTTGTACAAGTGTTATCAAAATTGATAGAAAATTATTCTGGAATTTTGTTTTAATAAATTTATAAAATATATTTATATTATGCTTTATGGGGAGAAAAAGAGATCAATTTAAACTAGAAAAAACGCCAGACTCTCCCCACTCCTCCTATTTTATATTTAGAGGAAAAATTGGAATAAAATTAGAAAGGAGGATTAGTCAAACTCTGTTTCCTCTCCTGGACCTTTCTCTGACCCTTTACCTTTTTCCTCTGTTCCCTTCGCAGCTATGATGTCATCGATTCTCAGTATCATTATCGCTGCCTCTGCTGCGGCCTTTACCTCTTGGGTGCTTACTCTGAGTGGTTCTATTACGTTATTCTTCATCATGTCAACGATGTCTCCATTCTCAACGTCTATCCCTGCATACTTCATTCCCTTCTTGTGAGCTGCTCTTACCTTGATCATCATATCTATTGGATCCAGACCTGCGTTCTCTGCTAGTGTTCTTGGAACTATCTCTATTGCATCAGCGAAAGCCTCAATAGCCATTTGCTCTCTTCCGCCTACCGTTGGAGCATACTCTCTGAGTTTTATTGCTATCTCTGTTGCAGCAGCGCCTCCGCCAGGCGTGATCTTGCCATCTTCAAGGGCAACCTTCACCACTGAAAGAGCATCATGCAATGCTCTCTCCAGCTCATCAACTATGTGCTCTGTACCTCCTCTTATCAGTATTGATACTGCCTTTGGATTCTTACAGTTCATCACAAAGGTCATTCTGTCATCGCCGATCTTTCTCTCCTCAACGAGTCCCGCCTTACCTAGATCCTTTGGAGTTAGATCGTCTAGATTTGAGACTATCTTTGCACCAGTAGCTTTAGCTAGTTTTTCCATGTCACTCTTCTTTGCTCTTCTTACTGCATATATTCCCTCCTTCGCTAGGAAGTGCTGAGCTATGTCATCTATACCCTTCTGACATATCAGAACATTTGCTCCTGCCTTCTTTACCTTCTCCACCATCTTTTTGAGCATCGCCTCCTCTTCATCTAGGAATCTCTGTAGCTGTGAAGGATCTGTAATCTGAATTCTGGCATCAACTTCTGTCTTTTTGACTTCAAATGGAGCATTTACTAGTGCGATCTTAGCGTTTTTCACTATCTTTGGCATTCCCTCATGTACTCTCTCCTTGTCTAGAATTATACCCTCTATAACCTGCGTGTCGTTTATGCTTCCTCCCTGTTTCTTTGTTATCTGTATGTTATCAAGGTCGACCACAGTTCTCCCATCGATCTCCTCCGCAACCATTCTAACGGCTTTGACCACTATGTCTGCAAGCATATCTTTTGCGGCGCTTGCTCCCTTGCTTGCCATAGCAGTTATTGCAATGTTTTTCAAGGTCTTAACGTCATCTTTCTTGATCGGCTTTGCCATAGAGTTCAGGATCTCCACAGCCTTATCCGCTGCTATCTTGAAGCCTCTAGCAATTATCGTTGGATGTATGTTCTTTTCTAGAAGCTCTCCTGCAACTTTTAGAAGTTCTCCAGTCAGAACTACAGCTGTTGTTGTTCCGTCTCCGCACTCTTCATCTTGAGCTTTTGCTACTTCTACCATCATCTTTGCTGCTGGATGCTCGACATCGATTTCCTTGAGAATGGTTGCACCATCGTTTGTTATTATAACGTCTCCCATACTGTCTACGAGCATCTTGTCCATTCCTTTTGGTCCGAGTGTTGATCTCACTGCATCGGCTATAGCTCTTGCTGCCATTATGTTGCTGTATTGTGCGCTCCTACCTCTCTCTCGCTTGGTTCCTTCTTTCAATACTATTATAGGCTGCTGTGTAGCCAACATCTTCCTCTACCTCCCTTAAATTATTACTCTACTTAGCCTGAAAGGCAAAACCAGTATATCATCACTTCTATATAAAATTTACTGTTGAGTTCTTAATAGCTAGAACGGTCTAATTGTTTTACCAAAAACTAAAATAATCTGGATTCAATATGACTTATAGGTGAGAGTGTGGAGATAGAGGCGCTTAGAGAGAAGGCAAGGAAACTCAAGGATAATGGTCTCACGGTATATGAAATAGCAGCTGAGATGAATATTGCTGAAGAGACGGTTGAATGGTTGCTGGGAAAAGAGGAAAAAGAGAGGAAAGGCAAAGACGTTAAAATAGGTTGGAGATCGATCGGGGTTTATCCTTACAGGATAGGACTTATTGCAAGCTCTATGGCTGATATAATCCTAGAAGAAGCAGAAAATAGAGATTTGGATGTAGATACTATCGTTGGAATAGCCATAAACGGGATACCCTATGCTACACTTATAGCTGAAGAGCTAGGATTAGAGTTAGCAATATTCAGACCTCACACAGAAAAGGTCGGAGTATTTAGCTCAAACTATGCAAGTGTAAGAGATAAAAGCGTAGTGATAGTGGATGATGTCATAGGAAGTGGGAAAACTATGAGGAAAGCAATAACAGCAACCAAGAAAGAAGGAGGAAAACCTGTTTTGTGTATAACTCTTGTTAACAAAAGAGCTCAGAATGATGTGGATGGTGTTCCTTTAAGAGCCTTAATAAGAACTAGAGTGATATAAGGAGATATCTATGCACTGGGCCGATGTTCTGGCTTCTCAGCTCGAAGAGGATAGAAGTCATGTTATTGCTACGGGCATAACGCCTTCCGGCCCCATACACATAGGCAACATGAGAGAGATACTTACAGCCGATGCCATCTATAGGGCTGCCATAGATAGAGGGTTAGATGCTGAGCTTATTTATGTAGCAGATGATTTTGATCAGCTTAGAAAAGTCTATCCATTCTTACCAGAGGAATACGAAAAATACGTTGGTATGCCATTATCGGAAATTCCTTGTCCATGTGGAGATCATAGAAGCTATGCCGATCATTTTCTAGAAAGCTTTCTGGAAGCTTTGAAAGAGTTGGGTATAAAGCCAAAGGTTTACAGGGCCTCCAAACTCTACAAGGATGGGAGTTACAACGAGTATATACAAATCGCCTTAGAGAAGAGTGAGGAAATAAAAGAAATCATAGAGAAAATATCAAAAAGAGATTTACCAAAAAATTGGATTCCTTTCAATATACTATGTGAGAACTGCAAAAGATTAACCTCTACCGAACCTCTGCTATATGAGTATCCAAGGATAGAATACAAATGCAGTTGTGGATACGAAGGAGAGATAGACATAAGGAGAGGAGGGGTAGGAAAGCTGCCATGGAGGGTTGACTGGCCAGCTAGATGGAAGATGCTGGGAGTTACGTTTGAACCCTTTGGCAAGGATCATGCAGCGGCAGGGAGTTCTTGGGATACAGGAAAAGTAATTTCTGAGAAGATATTTGGATACCCTCCACCACACTACGTTGTTTACGAGTTTATACAGTTGAAGGGAAAGGGTGCCATGCATAGTTCTAAAGGTACAGCAATAAGTGCAGAGGAAATGCTCAACATGACTCCTCCAGAAGTATTGAGATTTTTAATAATGAAAAATAAACCTTCAAAACATATAGACTTTGATCCGGGTTTGGGGCTACTAGATCTAGTTGATGAATATGATGAAGAAGAGAGAGTGTATTTTGGGGTGGAAGAGGAAAAAAGAGGAATGAAAGATCTTAGAAGAATATACGAGTTATCTCAGCCATATAAGATTCCCGAAAAACTTCCTCTACAGATATCTTATCGTCATCTTGCAACAGTGGTTCAAATAACCAGAGAATGGGATGGAATTGTGAAGATTTTGAAGAGAACCGGTCAAATAAAAGGTGAACTGGAAAAAGAGGATGAGGAGAGATTAAAAAGTAGAGTGAAACACGTCATATACTGGCTTGATAGATTTGCTCCTGACAGGATAAAATTCAAGCTGCAAGAAAAACTTCCTAATGTAAATCTGGATGAAGATCAAAAGAAGTTTTTGGAAGAGTATCTAAAGATAGTAAAATCTGTGGAATGGGATGCAGAGAATCTGCATGAATCTGTATATACAGCAGCCAACAATCTAGGAATAAATCCAAAGATCGGCTTCAAAACGATGTACCAAATCTTACTGAACAAGGAATATGGTCCCAGACTAGGATACTTTCTGACAACTCTAGGAAGAGATTTTGTTTTGAGGAGAATTGAAGAAGCAATTAAATAGGTAATCTCTCCTATTATCATGTAATGAAATTCTACATCGAAACCTACGGATGCACTGCAAACAGAAGCGACGAAAGCGTAGTCAAAGGTATCTTATTCTCTAAAGGTTTTGAATTGGCAAATGATCCGAGATCGGCTGATGTTTCGATAATACTAACATGTACAGTCATAGGAACAACCGAACAGAGGATGCTGAATCGAATAAGACATTTGTATAAAATATCAAAGAATCTTATTGTCTCTGGCTGCATGGCGAGCGTTCAGGCTGATCTGGTAAGGAAAATTGCCCCAGAAGCTAAAATCCTCCCGCCTAACAAAATAGACCAAATCGTTGATGTTATAGAGGGCAAAGAACTTGTGGACAAAGAAGTTTCAAAAACTTCTTTACCGAGATGCTTTGATGATATAAGAGCTCCTATCTCGATATCGGAAGGATGTATGTTTTCATGCTCTTACTGCATAACATCAAAAGCAAGAGGTAAGTTAGTGAGCTATCCTATTGAAGAAGTGGTTGAAGTGGTTAGAAAAGCTGTGAAGAATGGTGCCAAAGAAATCCAACTCACATCTCAAGATTTAGCTTCCTATGGACTAGATAAAGATTTGAGCCTCTACGATCTTGTAAAGGAAGTATCCTCAATAGAAGGAAACTTTATGATAAGACTTGGTATGATGAATCCTCTGAATGTGAAAAGGAGATTGGATGAGATTTTATCGCTTTATGGTTTTGATAAAGTTTACAGGTTTCTTCATCTTCCCGTTCAGTCTGGTGACAATGAGATTTTAAAGAGGATGAACAGAGGTTACACCTCCGAAGATTTTAAGGAGATTGTTTATAGATTCAGATCTGAGTATCCGGATATAACCCTATCTACAGATATCATAGTCGGATTTCCAGGAGAGGACGAGAAATCTTTCCAAAAGACAGTCGATCTTATAAAAGAGGTAGAGCCTGATGTAGTTAATATAACCAGATTTTCACCGAGACCCTTTACCAAGGCAAAATATATGGACAAAAAGGTTCCAACAGATGTAGCAAAGGAAAGATCCAGATACTTGACAAGGATCTGTGGAGAGCTATCAAAGATGAGAAACAAGAAAGAGATAGGAAAAATACATAGAGCTTTGGTTGTAGAAAGAGGGAAAAATAATACCTTTGTTGCTAGGACATTGAATTACAAACCTGTGGTTTTAGAAGAAGAGGTGAGCTTAGGTAGTTTCGTTAATGTAAAAATAACATCAGCAGAGTCTACACATCTTGTCGGAAAGCTTATATAGAAAATTTGTTATGAATGTTAGGAGGTGGATGGGAGTGATAAGAGTAGCTATAAATGGGTTTGGTAGAATAGGTAGGAATACCCTGAGAGCTGCCGTTCAGCATAAGGATTATGGTAAGAATTTTGAAATCGTTGCAATCAATGATTTAGGAGATCCCAAAACCTTAGCCTATCTTCTGAAATACGACTCGATCTATGGAAAGTTCCCTGGTACCGTAGAGGTTAACGATGAGGGTATTGTTGTGAATGGAAAATTTATAAAGATGTTCTCAAAGCTTAATCCAGCAACCTTAGATTGGGATAAGCTAGATATAGATGTTGTGATAGAATCTACAGGGGTCTTCAGAAAAAGGGATGCCGCTGCAAAGCATTTGGATGCAGGCGCAAAGAAGGTAGTGATATCTGCTCCATCTCCGGATCCTGATGTAACAATAGTTCTTGGAGTTAACGAGGAGATGTATGATGAAGATAAACATCATGTGATCTCAATGGCTTCTTGCACAACAAATAGCCTTGCTCCTCCACTAAAAGTACTGAATGATAACTTCGGGGTAGAGAAAGGATTTATGACGACCGTTCATGCATATACCGGAGATCAAAGAATTCTAGACTTTCCGCACAAGGATCTTAGAAGAGCAAGAGCGGCTGCAGTATCGATAGTTCCAACAACAACAGGCGCGGCAAAGGCTATAGGAAAGGTTATACCCGAACTTGATGGAAAGCTAAATGGAATGGCAATGAGAGTTCCTGTCCCAGATGGCTCTGTAACAGATATAAGCTGTCTGTTAAATACAAAGGTCAGCAGAGACGAGATAAATGATATTCTGAAGGAAGCTTCAGAAAATCAACTTAAGGGGATAATGGAGTACACTGAAGAGCCTATCGTTTCGAGAGATATAATAGGAAATCCGCATTCAGCGATAATCGATGGATTAAGTACAATGGTGATAGCAGAGAATGGTGAAAAAGGAAATCTAGTGAAGATCTTATCCTGGTATGATAACGAATGGGGATATTCATGCAGGTTGGTTGATTTGATAAACTTCATGTACACTGGCAAAATAAACACAGGGATGAAGAAAAAAGAAGTTGTAGCTGTGGCACGCTGAAAATCATTTAAATGTTGCTCACTATTAACTTCTTTCGGAGGTAGAACATGGTAGATTTCAACACCTTGGATGATTTTGATTTTAATGAGAAGACCGTGTTGCTGAGGGTCGACTTCAACTTACCCTTGGATAAGGAAAGTCTCGATATACTCGATACAACAAGGATAGAAAAGAGTTTACCTACAATAGAGGAATTAATTGAAAAGAATGCAAAGATCGTTATTCTCGCGCATCAAGGAAGACCTGGAAGCTGGGATTTTGTTTCCTTAGATAGGCACGCCAAAGCTCTATCAGATCTTCTCGGGAAAGACGTGAAATTTGTAAATGATGTATGCGGGGACAAAGCAATAGATGCTATAAAATCCCTAAAACCAAAAGAGATTTTGATGCTTGATAATGTAAGAAAGTTGCCTTATGAAATGGAGAAAAAGAGTGCAGAAGAGCATGCAAAGACAGAATTGGTTCAAAGATTATCTAAAGTTGCAGATATATTTGTGAACGATGCATTCTCAGCAGCTCACCGAAAACAGTGCTCCTTGATAGGATTTACAGTGGTTATGCCGTCATGCGCTGGAAGATTGATGGAAAGGGAAGTAGAAACCTTGGAGAAGGTTCTGAAAAATCCAGAAAGACCAAATGTATTCATATTTGGAGGAGCAAAGTATTCTGATGTTGTAAAAACGATAAAAAAATCTCTTGAGGAGGGAAAGGTTGATTACGTTCTACTTGCGGGCCTTCCTGGAAATGCTTTTCTCAAGGTTAAAGGGTACAATCTTGGGGAGATAAATGAAGACGCATTATCTGAAGAATGGAGCGATGATTTAGCAAAAGAAATGAAAGAGATTATAGATAGATTCTCTTCAAGTATAATACTGCCGAAAGATTTTGGTATAGAAATAAATGGAACTAGGAGAGATATATTTCTTGAGGATCTCCCTGTGGATTATCCTATTTACGATATTGGAGATAAAACCGTATCCGATTTTGTCGAGATCATAAAAGAAGGAAAAACGATATTCTTATCAGGACCTTGTGGCGTCTTTGAGAAGGAAGATTTCATGAAAGGAACCAAGGAAGTCTTTAAAGCTGTAGCTGAGAGTAAAGCATTTACAGTTGCTGGTGGAGGACACACTATAGCTGCATTAGATAAACTTGGATTGGTAGATAAAATATCTCATGTAAGTACTGGTGGCGGCTCTTTGGAAAGATTCATGATGGGAGAAAAGTTACCCGTAATCGAAGCTCTAAAAGCTGCAAAAAGATAAAATGTTAAAATAAAGAATTTCATTTTCTCGGAAACAGGGGCCGGTAGATCAGGGGTAGATCGCTGGCTTCGCAAGCCAGAGGCCACGGGTTCAAATCCCGTCCGGTCCATCAAATCTATAAGGAGAAAATCTGGTCAACAACCCCAAAAATCGCGTTTTGTTGATTTCGCTCTCCTTATAAAGGTCTATATAAACCTTTCTATCTCCTTTGCCGCCTGACTTTCCTGCCATCATCAAAGATGGTCTCAGGGCGGCGGCAATCCAGTCTATGGGTAGCTGGTTATAGTACTGCTCTGCATACCTGACATAATTCTCTGTGGTGGTTATTCTCTCATGACCCAACCAGTTTCTCACCGTATATATATCAAAGTTTCCAGTCTCTATCTTTGTCTTTATGAGTCTAGCTACTGCACACCAGTGGCGCATGTCGTAAGGCTGAAAATGTCTCCATACCTTCTTTCCGTGTTTACTCAGTTTCTGTCCGAGTTTTCTGACTGTAACTGGTCTTCCAGATGGCCATAGATAGAGAGCATTTCCAGAATACTGATTCTCAACCTTTGGTCTCCAGTAATCTATCCAGTTCTTGAATGATTTATGCACCCTTGATGTCATTATAGCCTTCTCAGGTATCAGGGTTCTTTGAGATCTGTGCTTTTTGGTTTCTGTCACGATCAGGTATCCCATGTCTCCATCCAGAACAACATCATCAACGGTCATGCTCACTATCTCGCTCGGTACCCTCCATCCTATGAGGAAGGAATGGAAGAACAGATACTGATAGAGAGCATTCTCATAGGGGTCATCCGAATATCTGTAGTTGAAGAATCTGTTTACGGTATTGGGATATGGGAGCATTCTTTTGTGCGAGTGCGGAACCGGTGGTAGCTTGTAATCCCATCTGGGAATCCCATAAGCCCTGAGGAACATCAGCATCGCCTTCCACTCGTTAGCCAAGGCGTTGGGTGTTGCTCCCTCAACCTGCTCTCGATAATCCATGTGCCTGATGAAGTTTTCATAATTCGGATTCCTGAAATCAACGGGAACAACTGGATGGGTTTCCATGAACCTTGCATACCTCAGATTCTTCTCAACGGTAGATGGTGATAACCTTTGTCTCAGTAAAGCATGCATGGCAACATCATCAAAGGTTGCTTCTTTTGGGTTCAACCTGATGGGACAGCTGAGCCTGTTAAACTTCCTGAGCTGTTCATACAGCCCCACCATGTTTCTCTTCCATATCTCCTCTCCATTCCATGGTCTCCAGCCTCCATTCGGGAAAAACCTTCCCCAATCTCTTCTCTCACCTCCCCCGTGTTTTGATGATGAAGACCTTTGATCCTTTAAATCGTTTTTCTTTCTCATTCCTCAACTCATCTCCTCCTGTTGTTTGGAATCTTGTAATGGTACTTCAGGAAGATCAGAGCCATTCCCAGAACGATGGGAACAGCCCCCTCCTTTATCTTCCCAGCCTGAATCAGACCAGCACCATAACTTATCAGCATAATAGCTACACTCATCAGACTCTGATCCTGATCGGGATTTCTTCTCTTCCTCATCAGCCTCCCCTCCATACATCAAGTTTACCAGGGAATGGTTCAAGGAGTATGCGCCTGGCTTGCAGTTGTTTTATGAATTTAGTTGGCTGGGGTATTCCAAGGGATAAGCAGATATCGATGGCTCTTTCAAAATCGATCAATCCATCATCTCCTCTTTCCTGTTCCAGTTGCTGTATGAATTTCTGAACGGTTTCCTGTGTGACATGTGTGACATTTGTGACATTTGCATGTGGAAAGCTTTCATCATAATCTTCGAGCTTTCCGTTATTACTTGTCACACTCGTCACACTTGTCACAAACCCTGGAATGTATCTCTTTCCGAGTTTGTTCATCAGCTTTTCATCCCAGATGATGTATCTTTGATCACGATCTCTCTTTCTCTCTATCCCCAGACTCTTCAGATACTTCCCAACGGATTGAGGAGTTACCCTTTCAATGCCAAATCTTTCCTTTACCCTGTAGGCTATGTCACTACTCGTTATCCTCTCATAGCCTTCATCCTTCAAAGAAAAGATCGCATTGACTATCATCCCCTCAATTGTCTCGCTTCTTTCTTCAACAAGCTCCTCGTTGTATCTTCTGAGAAAATCCCTGAACTCGCTAAGCATATCAGGAATTCCAGAGAAAAGGAAAGCAAAACTACGCGTCGCCTGGCGCAGTCTTGGTTCTATATCTCCGAGATCAATCTCCTGAATCTTTCTGGAATCTATGGAGTTGTAATTCCTGAGCCTGAACATCAGAAGCTTGTTTCTAAGTTCTTCCTGTTCCTCGTAGAACTCTGGAGGAAGAACATCAGGTATATCCTTCCTGCTGGTCTCTATCATTCTCTCAGTTAAACATCTTGATTCCAGAGCCTTATCCTCGAATGGGCGCCTGGTGGCGATGACCTTCGGGCAGTAAGTTGGAAGAAATTGCAAGGTTTCAACATCGTTCTGCCTGCATCTTATGACAGGTCTTCCCCTCTCAAATCCGCAGTTTAGAATTTTGATGACCTCGTTCTTCTCGTTGCTATCTCTGAAATCCGCTTCATCTAGGATTATCGTCCCCTTCCACTGCCTTATCATCCTGTAGATTGGCGCAGGCGTTACAGCTCCGCTCACCATGCAAGGCTTATAACAGAGACCGCCAACAACATCAAGGAATCTAGATTTTCCCGTTCCAGTATCTCCAAGAACCCTGAGATATGGAATGGTGTTGACTCTATCATAGAGCCATGTCAAGAGAACATACCAGGCTGAGAATCTCTCAAATCTTGGAGAAACATCAACGTATCTATGAATGTGATCCTGGATCTCTCTGACTAAATCTTTCTCTGTTCCATAATCCTCGCAGAATGTTGGAAGCTTCACGGCGCCGGTGGACAGGGGATCGTTATCATCGAGTGGAATATAGGGGATGTATTTCCTGATCCCATCTTTAACCTCGGTTACAATCTCTATGTCTCCATCATCTCCCAGACAGACGAAGACGCCTGGCGGGCTGTTTAATGGATCATAGATCTCCTCGTAGAGAACACCATCTAAGACAAAGCCAGATGTTGAGATGATGATCTCCGCATCCTTTTCTCTTTTCCTTGCCATGTTATCCTTTGGCTCGAAATCAGGGCAGTTCTCGGCGCTATCATCGCAGGAGATCACATCCATGTAGGGGCAATCCTTACCGTAGTGAGCGCAATCCCTACCGCAGATCAGCCTTGGTTTTCTCTTGCCTCCAGATGCTGACATGGGTCTGCGCCCTGCTCAGCTAAAATCTCTTTTCCCTCCGTTGCTGTCCCTGTTTCTCTCACTGTAGCCATTGTTACCGTAGCCGTTACCATACTTGAGATAGTAATAGAGAGGTTTGCATCTCTTCCTGAAGAATGCCAGAGCCAGGCGGAAGGCGTCCACGTTTATATCCCTTGAAGATATCTCCCTGGCATCCTCAAGGCACTCAAGGAAAATCCTCTTCTGGTACTCGCCATAAGGTCTCCTCCTACCGTTAAACCCATTCCCATTCATGTTTTGTTTTTCTGTTGATTCTGGGTTTTAAAGAAGTTGAGGGGTTAAGTGCGAGTAATAATTCAGGATAGCAAAGAAGGCAAGAAAACGGAGAGTATTAGAATATCACCATTCGTAGCTATCTAAAATATTCCCAAAATTATCTCTCAAATAGGCGGTATCATGATCGTTGTTCCAGACTGGAGAACCCCTGTTCCAGTATAGGTCTCCTTCTGTATCTGTTCCATATCCAGTATGAACTGTTACAGTAGAATTCACATCAAGAATAAAAGACAATGGAAAGGTGTAAACGTGATTTGCTTCATCACTCAAAGTAAAGCCTCCCATATAGACGGGTTCATATCCTTTGTTCTCTATCACAACATACTCATCATTTAGATTTTCTCTGTCATCACCCTCTGCATCGTAGTGAACATAGACTATATCAAGATGGATCTCCTCAGGACTGTAGCTATAATTCCACAATCCCACTTTGTTTTCCATGGCTTGATCCTGGAGAGTCAGGTAATAATCCTTCTTGTGAAAGTTTCCCTCTTCATAGACTCTAGCATATCCTCTCTTCAAAAGCTCGGCATTGAAATCTGTTCCATTCTTGAGGTAAACGTAACATAACCATCTTCCGTAGTATCCTTTAAACCCAGCTAGATCATCAAACTGAATATAGACTTCTTTTCCTTCAAGCCATGATTCGGTGAAATTTGTAGCCTTCTCTGCCCAGAATGATAGATGGTAAAGATTGTTGATACCATTATACTCGTTAAGCTTGTTCTTATTGGGATCTTTCTCTGGAGTATCCACTCCTAAAAGTCTTACTCTTCCTGTGCTTCCATCCGGAAACTTAGCATCAAATGTATCTCCATCTATGACGTATGTAACTGTGACAGTATAATTTACTCCGTACTGAAAACCTTCCGATACCGATGGAGATTGGTTCTCCTTCTCCTCATTTATACAGCCTGAAAAAACTGCAAAAATGAATATGCTTAAGATTATGAATATTCGCAGTTTCACATGTGTAAAGAGATTACTTGTATTTTAAACATAACATCTAGATTCACAAGGAAACAAATTTCTGAAATTTCAAAGAAGCTAATGTACAAGTAATAGTCTACGCGATAAATATCCAAAATTGAGGTAAATATAAAATTGATCTAAAATTTTATTCTTAAATTTTTGATCAAAAAATTTAAAAACTCAAAATCTATACTCTTTTTGATCAAAAAAAGAAGGTGATAAAAAAATGGATCTAAAAAATGTTATTAAGATAGAACAATGGGGTTATGGGAAAGGAGCTGGTGCAATGCCTATCTACCTATTCGCCGCCCCATTGGACATGATAGCATCTAAGGCAGAAATATACAGGAGAACTCCTGGAAGAAAAGATGGTTATCAAAGGGAGTTGAAACAAAGTAGGCTCAGTACAGGAAAACTGGGCGTAGTTGGTTACATACTCAACCAGGCAGGCATCTTTCCAACATCAGTATTAGTAAACATAAGGAAAGATGAAGGAAGGTTAGAATTTATACCTCAAATGAAGCTTTTTGAGAAAGTCGAAATAGGTACATTAAAAATCCCTGATGATGTGAAGTGGTACATAATAGATGGGCAACATAGAATAGAAGCGTTAAAGAAAGTTTTACAAGAGAAGGAAGACATTCACAAATATCCTCTGATTGTATCCATGATGAACGAGAATAAATTCAATGAAATGTTATTTTTCTGGTTGGTGAATTCGAGAGCAAAAAGCGTAGAAACAGGGTTGGCCTATAGAATCCTCCAAAATATGCTCTACAACATAAAGGCGCCAGAGTGGGTCGAAAGTATAATGAAAGGAGCTGATAGGCGAATAGGAATAGCGGCAACAATTGTAGATTATCTGAATGGAAGGGAGGATTCACCGTTTTATAGAAGAATCAAAGAGGAAGGGGAACCTACAAAATCGCATCATTTGACAACTGACCAGACGATGACACGATATATCTCTATTGTTTTGAAAGAACCTATATTCGAAGGTATGTACGATGAAGATGTTGCAGATTTGCTTATAAGATATTGGAATGCTATAAAAAGGATCTACCCAGCATGCTTCGATAAACATGAAGAATATGCTCTTATGTCAACTATTGGTTTATCTGTGATGCATAGATTATTTCCAACGATTTATGGTTATTGCTCGCTAGACGGGAACATGTCATCTGAAAATATGGAAAAGTATCTTAGATACCTCCTGCAGGAGACCCCAAGACACAAATATCCAGATTTCAGGCGACCTATAGATGAAAGATGGTGGCATAAAACGGATTCTCCTGCTCTTGGAGTTATAATGGGTACCGGGGAGGGACATTATAAAAGTGTAGCATTGAATTTTACTGAGAAGATCAAAGAGGCGATTAGGATTGAGAGAGAAAAATGAATTAAACCGGCTTTTCCCTTTTTATTATCTTTAACAATCATTGAGGTGTTCGGGTATGGGGAAAAGAAAACTATACACAGACGAACATTTGCTCGATATTTTAAGAAAGGAAGCAAAAAAGTTAGGGAAGGCACCTTCCAGCATACATTTTGCTCGATCTACAGTATTACCTTCACCTTCATGCTATATTTACCGTTGGGGTTCATGGAATAAGGCCCTTAAAGCAGCCGGACTCAAACCAAACTTAAAAAATGAACAAAAGATAGATGAATTCACTTTACTTAGAGAGAAGCCTAGACTACACATCAACTTGGGCTCTATACCCAAAGAGAAGAGGAAAAAAATTAAAAAAATCTTCATTAGAGGCTATAAGACAATTTATTATCTGGAGGGAGATGAAATAAGAGCGGTTAGAGAGTTCTTAACAGCAAACATGAAAAAATTGAAAAAAAGAAAGTTGAAAGACATAAATAAGTACAATCTCCCGATAGAAATGGTTGATTTGATTAAGAAAATGTATCATGAGCAAAAACTTACTGAAGTCTCAAAAACGGATGCTACCATTTATAATTTCTGAAATGTGTTAAATTTATCTCCTAGGTGGAGGGATGGTATGATTATCACTATGTGCTTCTTCGGATATGAAACCAAATTTTATAAATGGAGTGGTTTTTTACATCATAGGATATGATAAAGATAACGAGGTAAATCTATGACCGTACCAAGGATTGAGGAGAGAACATTATACCCACCTCTGATCAGTTATTTAGATAGTATCGGCTTTAAAGCCGTTGGTGAAACAAAGGTTATAAAAAAGCATCCCGACATCCTTTTCCGAACAGATTCTATTTCGTTTGTTATAGAAGTCAAAATCGGTAAACCTGAAGTCGGATTAGAAGCTGTCGCACAAGCATCAGACTATGCTAGAAAACTAGGTACGCAAAATATTATTATCTTAATTTATCCTGAAAAATATAGAAACCAAATTATTCTGGATCCTAAAATCGTCTCCAAAGTGGCTCTAAATGAAAAAATAACTGCTCTGGTGTTAACCGAATATTGGACAGAAAGTTTAGATATAGAACCATATAAACTTTTTGAACAGCTTAAACAACGGATTCATCTCAAAGAAATCAAGGTTGATTTCAGGACCATTGTTAGACTTATAGAACGATATGTAAAGGATTTGAATGCTATCATCTATCAAATAAAGACTGAAGAATTGATATCAGAGGTAGTCGATAAGTTGGATCTATTTTCCTCCATAGGCGAGATAAAGGATAAAGAAACTGCAAAAAAGCAGGTGATAAATCTAGCTTCATATCTCCTCTTTAATCAACTCTTGTTTTATCATATTTATAAGAGAAAGTCAGGACGTGAAGAACTTCCAGAGCTAGACGAAATAACAAACGTCAGTGACCTCCAGAGATATTTCGACAGGATAACAGACATTGACTACCAGTCAATTTATAGAGTCAATATTCTCCGACATATACCAAATAGGGAAGTTGTCATAGATACACTAAATGAGGTTATAAAAGCTATAAAACTTCTTAGAGCAGAGCACATAACCAGCGATCTTGCAGGAAGATTCTTCCATGATTTGATACCGTATGAAGTGAGGAAGGTCTTGGCTGCGTTCTATACACATCCTGTTGCAGCTGAAATTTTGGCAGGTTTGACGATCGATTCATGGGATGAAACAGTTATAGATCCTGCTTGTGGATCTGGTACACTCTTGGTTGCTGCTTACAAAAGAAAGATGGACCTTTACCGAAAACTCTACGGATACAGAGATATAGAAAGAATCCATAGACAGTTTATTGAGCATGATCTAACAGGCATAGACATAATGCCTTTTGCTGCACATATTAGTACAATAAATTTAACGATGCAAAATATAGAATATGAAACTAATATAGTTAGGATTGGTACAAAAGATTCTCTAGATTTAGTAAAATCGTTAAAAACTCCAGATTTCAACAGACGGGGCATTAAAATATCACCCTATACCGAAACTATACAACAAACTCTTTTTGGAATAACAGGACAAAAAGTCAGAAAAGAAGGGGCAATTTCTCCAGAAGGGAAAGGCTATGAATTCTATATAAAGCCTGTGAATGTAGTCATAATGAATCCTCCGTTTACAGACAGACATAAAATGCCAGAAGATTACCGAAAGAAACTAAAATTATTGAATCTAAGGTCTATATGTGGAGGAGCTGTCGATCTCTGGGGATATTTCTTAGCTTTAGCCCATTATTTTGTCAAAGATGGAGGAAAAATTGGGGCTGTTATTCCTATAAATATCGCCCGTGGGAAATTTACAAAGAATATAAGAGAATTGATCTTCTCGCAATATCAGATAAAATATATTGTCAAATCTATAAAGGATATAGGATTTAGTGAAGCTGCAGGCTTTAGGGACATACTTCTAGTATTAGAGAAAAGAAATCCTACAAGTAACGATATAACCAAGATAATCTTTCTTAAAAAATCTATTCGAGCACTTTCTTTGAACGAAGCAAAACATATAGTTAATATTATAAAAGATGCAAACTCAGATTATTCCGACGAATTTGTGGATGTAAATATCATAAGGTTCAGAGACCTAATAAAGTTCAAAGAAAACTTAATGCCGTTACTTTCAGGACACATTAAAGAATCAAGAAAGATGATAGAATCATTTGAAAAAGTTATTTTAAAGAAGGGGGAAGATAAGCTGATTAACATAACCGAAGATATGATATCCGTTGGTTTCATAACTGATAAGAAAGGTATAGCAGATCTGACATTTATTACTCGTCCATTTGATAGACGAAGGGTATCTCGGGCCTTCTTGATTCTTGAGAATGACAACAATAAAGAAGTGATGGCAAAAATAAAAAATACCGGCATAACAATTAAAGTACAAAAAAGTATAACAAAACCTGCTCTGAGAACGCTCACAGGTGTGAAAACTTTAGATATTACAAATAATCATGATTATTTCATCATTGATAAATTTGATGACTTCGATATTGTTTTCAATTTGTCTAAATGGCAAAAAGGTAGGAAGTTTAGTTGGAATTGGATAAAAAACAAAATACCGACTTTAAGCTATGTAGTACTAGCTGAGAAAATTAATCCCTTCTCGCCAAACACGAGCTTAATTTCTGTTCATATGGAAAATAAATTTGTAGTCCCTCATGTATTTTGGATCTTCAAACACATACGTAGCAAAGACGAAGGAAAGATGTTATGTCTTTATCTAAACAGCATTGCATTTTTTATCCAATATATGAGGAGAAAATCAGAAGCAACGGGAGAATATGCGCATATCTTAAAAGAAGATCTTATATTAACGAAAGTGTTAGATTTCGATACTTTAGCAGAAAATAAAAAAAGAGTTTTGTTAGAGTTGTTCGAAAAACTCAAAGATGTTGAATTTCCATCCATTTTAGAACAACTAGAAAACCGTTTCTGGGCTAGGGTTGAATTAGATAAAACAATACTAAAGATTCTTGGATTCTCAAATAAAGAAATTAACAAGTGGTTACCCAAGGTTTATGATGCTTTGGTTGAAGAATTGAAAGCTATGAAGGAAGTTAGATAAGATGGTTCTTAGTGAAAAACAGTACTTGCCCACTAAAGATGACCTAGAAAATGAAGAATTAAAAAGTTTGGCAAAGAGACTTAAAAAAGACACATATAGAGAAACGTTAACGAATATCGTCGAGTGGCAGGAGAGGAATTTGAGCTATTGGTTTGACAGAGCAGACATGTTTATTCTGGTATATGTTCTAGCAGCTATCTCGTTTTACTTCCAACCAATATCCCCTATCATAAAATGTGTATCCTCCATCGCCTTTTTGGCAGTACCAATACTTGTAAGTATCATAGATATCACCTTTATGCTCCTATTGACGACTTTCTTTTCAATTTTTGTTGTAACCATTTTCACTATTTTGTTTTTATATGGTTTTCCAACCTCTAATAACATCTTTCCAATCCATCAGTTGATCGTGCTATCCATGGTTACTGGGGCGATGATATCCCTGTGGACTTATTTGGTATTGAGATATAGGCGACTTAAGCATATTCAACCGAGTTTCAGAATATCGGATGTCTTTGAAATGAGCTTACCTGTCAAAAAGATATTAGAATACCGTTTAGCAATCTGTAGAGACTATGCGAAATTAACCTCAGCTTTTCTCCTGAATATTTGTTCAGGGAACGAAATATACTTTGTAAGAATTCCCTGGCATGTTGCAGCAGCTATCAAAGTTAATAACAAGATTTATGTCTTAGATCAGAGATTGCCTATAACCTCTCTAGAAAAGTGGTTAGCTTATTGGAGAGAAAGATTCAAAAAAAGAAAAATTACGGCAACCATACTTAGTATATCTGTTGAAAACGGTAAAATCGAGACTAAAAAGATTAAAAAAGTGAACTTACAGGATTTTGAAATACCGAATGTAGATACGGAAAGATTATCTTCTCAATTAGCAAACCACATAGGATTAAAACGACCTCGATTGAAACAGAGTGGGCGACCAGATTTAAGTCTGCCCTTCAAAAATTATGCCATATATTATGAGAATGACGAAATAACGATCCATTCCATGCTAAAATCCTTTAAAATATGTCTAGAAAAGGAACTCTGCGGAGATCTCGGGAGGATATCAAAGATTTTGATAGAACAAAGAGAGAAGGACTTGGTGTTGAATGTATGGACTACATGAAGTCAATTTCCTAGCACATTTCTCTTAATTTCTCTTCAATAACCCGAGCAGGAATATCAGGAAGAGATATCAGGTGAGAACGTCCTCTTTCGCCTGCGCCTGATATTTTCAGATCTATGAAACCGTATCCATGCAATCTTTTCAGATAATCCAGAAACTGCCTCTCCTTTCTTGGACTTTCTCCAAACTCCTCACATACCACATTATACACATCAAAAGCTTCTCCGGTCCTCAGGTAGGCTTTCCCTGTTTTTCTTAACTTCCTTGCTATTGCCAGTAAAACGAGTTTCTCATGTTTACCCAGATATTTCAGCTTGCTTTCTGTGATGACTGAATAGGTATCTGCCTTCGCTGCCCTGACATGTTCAGGTGTAACCTCTGGGTCTTCATTCTCCTCAGCTATCTTTCCAGCCTTCCATAAAAGCTCAATCGCAAATCTTGCATCTCCCCAAACTGAAGCAATATCTGCTATGAGCTTGATGCTCTCATCATTAACTTTTCCGCTGTAAAATGCAAGATTCACCCTTTGTTTGATTATCTCGATCAGCTCTTTGCATGTGTATCTGCTGAACTCGATCTTTGTGTGTCCAAATGAGCTTATGGTTGCTGGATTGAATCTTTCCAGGAGATTGTCATGAGAGATGAGGATCAGGGAAAGACCTTCATAACCTTTGAGCTTGAAGCTCTCGTTGAATCTTGTCAGAGAATAGATGAACCTGCAACCATATTTCTTGAAGTGAGCATCCACATCATCGAGAATCAGAATGAGATGTGCGGATCTGCTCTTCAGGTATCTCCTCAGATTATCAAGCATCTCCTCATCAGAGAATCCTCTCTCAGGGATCCTGATGTTCAGCTCTTCAAAAACAGCAGAGAGAATGGTGTTTGGAGATAGATGATCCATGCAGTTCACCCTTGCCCATTTTATCTCCTTTCCTGATTTCTTTGCATCCGCTGATATCATCTGGCAGAATCTCTTTGCTGTTACGGTTTTGCCTGTTCCTATGTCTCCATAGAGCAAAACATGCCTTGATATTCCCTGAGAAAGTGTTCCGCTGAAGTGATTTTTCAGTTTCTTCAGTTGCTTCTCTCGATTGGGTAGATCTCTTGGAACGTAACTCATGTCGAGCTTTGACTCGTCTTTGAAGATAGATGAAACTCCTTGCATCCTAGAAATTTCAAGGGATTCATGGTATTTAAAAGTCTTTGGGGGTTGGGTGCGAGTGAATTTAAATTCGCTCAACTACATAATTTGCTAACCATTGACCATATGTATCTTCCAACGAGAAGGGTGCCAGATATTCTTGTTCCAACTCGAGAAGTCTGCTTCTAACAAGCTTCATATCACGATTTGCAACTTTTACAATTTCCTTATAGGATTTCTCGCTCAAGATATCATGATATCGCATCTTCACATAAAACCACATACCATGAAGCAGGGGTATCTTTTCACAGAGTCTCTTGGCAGCTGTCTCATCGTTTATGAATCCTACACTCTTTTCACCATTCTGGATATACTTCTCAACACAAAGAGACATGGAAATCTCACCTTTACCTAAAGTCAACAATATATTTTCCCGTTGATATCGATATATTTCGCTTTCTTGAACATCACAGATTTTTAGTAAACCTTCTCTCATGAATTCATCAAACATGGCCCTCTGATCCCTCTTGGTTAGTTCCTTCCCTTCTATGTAGGAAGGGACAGTAAGAACAAAGTTCTCTTTGCTTTGTAGCTCTTTCATATAAGTAAGTATCTCTCGGAATTTCAAGGCAGTATACAAGATATTAATAAGGACACTTGCATCAAGAACAGCGAGTATGGCTGACATCCTAACACCTTAATTGAGAAGATCCTTGAACTGTGATATCGATAGTCCTGCCAATTCTGCAGCTTTACCTAAACTTATTTTCCCCTTTTTGTATAATCTAAGAGCATATAACGTTCTATCTTTCTCTATCCGCCGTATTTCGGTAGATTTTGAAATAAATTCTTTACCCAGTTCTGATTGGCCTAGAATGTCTAAATATATTATTGCTAGTATTTCATCATCAGTTACAACCTGATCGTTAAGATATTTCTTTATTTCCTCTAAAATCGAAATGTGTCTTTTCTGTGAAAGTTTATTTATTAATTCCTCGAAAATTTCTTTTCCTCTTGGAGTTAATCTTATGTTCCTTGCAGTTGTGGGATCTCCTTCAAAATCGATTAATCCTTCAAGAGCCATCTGGTTCATTTCTTCCTCTATCAACTCACTATAAGGTCCCTTCTTGTGGGGATAGAAACCTGCGTTCATGAGGAGATCTCTTCTCTCATTGTCATTTTCACCTAATATAAGCAAAAAATAGGTCAACATTTTTTGCAAACGCAGATGGTTCAGTACAGGTTTAAAAGAATTTACACCCAACAGGAGAAGAATTAGCTTCTGGGTAGAGGTTAACCCTTCTAGACTTTGGCTCATCATAGCCACAAGTAGTAAAAGACTTTATAACATTAACCTATTTAGCTCTACAGGAATGGTAGAATTAAAGGTACTTTGTGAAGATACAGATGTACCTACCTCTATTTTCGAGATCAGATCAAAAGAGGGTACAATAACCTCTCCACTACGAGGGATTTCTAAATATCAGAGAGAATATTCCAAGAAATTGAAAGAGGGAAATTATATCATCGAAGTTCATCACTATCTGTCATCTACGATGATCAAGAGCATTTCTCTTTCATCAACAGCATCGGAGAGGTTCAACAGAAGGATAACGAGTAAGATGATAAAAGGAAAGTTACATTTGTTTGTTTTTGATCTAACAGAAGGGTATCCAAGTAAGAGAGAAGAACTGGAAAACCTTCTACATGTGTTGAATTTTGAGAGTATAGTAAACGATAATTTAATATGTCTACCATTTTCTTCGTCTACTCTCCAATCCTTAGATGAGTATGAAAAGATATACAATATACTAGAGAACAAAGCAGATGATCTTATGGAAATTTTAAGTACATTTGTTATCAAGCAAAGGAACATTCTGGGCTATGTTCCTATATTCTGTCTTGGAGGAAAATACATAGAAAAATTGATTACTCTTTATGAAAAGGCGAACATCAATAGTTTTCTTTTTGATCTTGGCGGAAAACATATAGAAAGATTCAGGGGACAAATATCCCAGCTCATTAAGGTGCGTAGGAACTTGATGAAAGAGTACGGATATACTTTTTTCTATGCATTTAACACATTCAGTGGCAGAGTTAGCAAAAAAATTGATGTTATTCCAGCAAGAGACTTCCTCTCTATCTTTGTTGGATTTGATGGATTTGGCCCTTCGCACAAGAGATATAAGCTGCCCAAAGAAATTGCTGAATCTCTTATTCTGAAAGAGAAAAGATTTAGATTGTTCGATGAGGATGAATATGTTTACAGACTCTACAACAAAGAGGAAGTGAGAAAGATAACATCTCATCATGATCCTCAAATCGGCTGCAAGATCTACAATGCCGCACATCAAACAGCAGAGTTAGATAAGATCAAAGCAAAAATCAAAGAAGAAAATACATATCTGCGAAGTTTAGAAAAAAAAGAAACCGTCTTTCCTATTTTGTCAAATCTTCTGGATATTAGAAAGGAGAGTCTGTTGAACAAGAAATTATTCATATAAGACACCTCAAACAAAAAAATAAAAAGAGGGTTAATGAGAACAGACCCAACTGCCCCATCCGCTGAGATCAACAGACTGAAATTTTGAACTCTGTTGCCCTGATTTTCTCCTTGAGAGGTTGATGGACTCCGTCCGGTCCATCCAACTTATATGGAGAAAAATCAGTCAACAGACCCAAAAATCGCGTTCTGTTGATTTCGCTCTCCATATGAAGATATATAAAAATGGAAAGAGGATTACTGCTTTCCTATTGGAAGGATCTCTTTACCATAGGTTTCGTTTGTAACCTCCGCTATTGCTAGATATATTGCACTAAAGCCGCAGAAGATGCCCTCTATACCTGCTATCTTTGTTATGATTCCACTCCCTGTTATTTCTCCCAAGGCAAGTAACCAGAACAGGATCGCCAGTGTTAAAAATACAACCTGTAACGCTCTATTCATTTTTAGCGTGGAGAAGAACATCATGAATGTAAACAGACCCCACATGAATAGATATGCAGCCATCGCAGCTGCATTCGGTGAATTTACTCCTAAGATATTCGGCATAACTATCAACCCAACGAGGGATAACCAAAATAGACCATAGGAACAAAATGCAGTTGTACCAAAGGTATTTCCCTTCTTAAACTCCAATATCCCAGCAAATATCTGAGCCAAACCTCCATAAAATATTCCCATCGCAAGGATCATTGAGCCCAGTTCAAACAATCCTGCATTGTGTAAATTCAAAAGTACGGTAGTCATTCCGAAGCCCATCAAGCCCAGAGGTGCCGGATTCGCAAATATATCTTTATTTACCATAATTCACCACCTCTCTTTAGTGAAAATGAAAAACGGATTTAAAATAGTGACGAAAAAATTCAGGCTCTACATCTTATTATTACGAATATTAGAACTATTATTAGTACGATAATTACTAAGGCTTCTATGAAAGCTAGATCAAATCCGGGAAATATTGATTTTGGTTCTCCCTTGACTCTGAGATTAATATCTAGATCTAGACTCTCTCCTTTTAAATTCTTGTAATCCTTCGCGTAGTAGGATAACTCCAAAGGTATAGAGTACTTTTCGTCTATCTTTTTGTCATATCTCTTTATTTCTACTTTTAATTTTACTGTTTTAGATTTCCCAGGCCCTATATCTATGGATTTAGCCTCACTTAGATCTAAAAGAACAAGATCTGGCAATTCCTCAGTGGTATCTATACTTGCTATGATTTCCATGTTACCATTGTTCGTTATCTCGATTGGTATTTCTTTTTCTTCACCAGGAGAAAGTTCTAATCTGAAGAAGTTTTCATTGACCTCAACATCTGGATAAAATCCCGGCTTTATCTTTATCTCGCATTTGGCTTCAGATGAATTTATATTTCCATTGTCCAGAGCTTTCGCTCCTATTACTATCTTTCCTTCCTTGTAGCCTGGAGCATCTTTTGATGTCACCTTTATTGTTACACCAACCTCCAGTGTAACATTTCCACCAAAGATAGACGTTAAAGGCATCTCAGCAGATAAATTCTCTTTTTCAAGTTGCACATCACACCACTTGGGCTTACTCATAACTTCCAGATTTATTTTCGTGGGAGATGGCGTCAGGAATAGATACCCAGATGGTATTGAAAATCTGCTGTAACTATAGACAATGGTTAGATTCGTCTTGACCTCTCTGTTGAGAGATAGGTTCTCAAAATAGCTCTGATCGGGCTTTATAGATATCTCAGATGTTGCTTTGAAGAGTCTCAATCTTGCCGAAGATTCTTGGGGCACAACAAGGAATGCTAGTATGACTATAGATATGATACCCAAAGATGCGAAAGTTCTTTGAAGCGGGTTCATGGTTATCGATTTAATTATAATCTTAATTATATAAAAATTTTGTCGTTCAAATATTGTAAAGGATTGTTACAAATACAGAAAATATGAGGATCATTATCACTATTATAACGGCTAACTTGATCAGAATTTCCTTTGATTTCATTTTTCTTTCACTGGTATAGCTATGATGTTATTATCAACGCTTATGATGTCAACTTTCTTACCTTGTATAGAGTATGAAAACTCAAACTTCAAATCCTCTTTGGAAATTTCAAATCCTTCTACACTCGTTTTTCCTTCCTTTTCCAGTCTCATATAGATCTCGTTGGGATCTATCTCTTCTAATAACCTGTAAATCTCCTTTGCTTTTTCTCTATACTTTTTACCTATAGATGCATATACGGGTTTTAGAGACACGACTTTCCTTTCTATTTTTGCTACATCTGAGGAGATCTCGAGATTCTTGATATTCAATGTAGCTTTGATATCTTCTTCACACGCCTCTAGAATATCTAACCTATTTGAGAATATTTTCACATTTTCCATAGGAGCATTCAGTGCTATTCCTTTCTCTCCTTTCCACCTCCTCAGAGAAGCTATCACATTCTTTACAAGTTCTCCATCTACCTCGGCTTTTTCATCTATCATTATCTCTGTAGGCCAATCAGATATATGTATGCTCTCTTTCCCCTCCTTATCCTTGTAATACCTGTGATATATCTCTTCGGTTATATGAGGAAAGAAAGGCGCAAACATCTTTGCGATTCCTAAACCTAAGTGATAAAGAGTATAGGTTATGCTATCCTTATACTTACCCTGATATAGGAGATTTTTCACCATCTCTATATAATGATCGGCTAACTCATGCCACAAGAAATATTCTACTTCCTTCATAGTTTGGGAGAAATTGAAGTTATCCATAAGTTCGGTGCATCTCCTGACGAGTTTGCTATATTTTGTTAGGATCCATCTGTCCATCAATCTTATCCTCTCTGGCCTATCAGGAATTTTATCTGGTAAGAATTGAGAGATGAATTTTTCGACATTCCACAACTTTTTAAGTAACCTTGTTCCCCTTACCACATCCTTCTTTCTAAATGGATTGTCTTCACCTAGAGAACAACTCGCAGCATAGCATCTAAATGCATCCGTGCCAAACTCCTCTATTATTTCTAAGGGATCTATAACATTTCCTAAGCTAGCGTGCATTGGGGTGCCGTCTTCAGATAGTATAAAACCCCCCATCATTATGTTCTCAAAAGGTTTCTCACCAGTGAGTAGGGTGCATCTCAATATTGTGTAGAATGCCCATGTCCTTATTATATCGTGAGCTTGTGGTCTTAGGCTCATTGGATAGAGTTTCTTGAACAGTTTTTCGTCTCTATACCAAAATGTGTTATATAATGGAGATATAGAAGAATCCATCCAAGTATCAAATACTTCTTCACTTCCTTTGAGTTTGCCACCACATTTGGGGCATTTCTCTACAGGTGGAGGATCTCTAGTTGGATCAACATAGCAGTCTTCCTTTCTAGCTAAAATGATCTCCCCACAGTTCTGGCATTCCCATATAGGTATAGGAGTTGCAAAGTATCTTTGTCTCGAAATCACCCAATCCCATTCCAGAGAGTTTACCCATTCCTCCAATCTTTTCTTCATGAATTCAGGATACCATTTTATATCGTTACTAGTCTTAAGTACAAGATCTTTGAATGGTAGTGTCTTCAAGAACCACTGTTTTGTTAGTATAAATTCAACAGGTGTTTTGCATCTCCAGCATACACCAACATTCTGTTTCAGAGGTTCTTTCTTTATGAGATATCCTTCTCTTTCCAAATCTTCTATAATCTTCTTTCTCGCCTCTTCTATTTTCAAACCCTTGTACTTTCCACATATCTCTGTCATTCTTCCCTCTTCGTCTATGCACATCTCCATTGGTAGCTTATACTTGAAGACCCATTTCAGATCCTCTTTGTCTCCAATAGTACATATCATTACTATACCTGTACCGAAGTTAGGATCTACGGATTCATCCTCAACGATTTTTACCTCCTTGTCAAAGAATGGTACCTTCAGGATCTGATCTACGAGCCAAGGGGCTCTCTCATCTTTTGGATGAACAGCTACGATCTGGCAACTTGGAAGCATCTCTGGTCTCGTTGTTGCAATTTCTACATAGAAGCCTTTCTCATCCCTTCCTATACCATGGTATTTCAATATCTGTTCGGGTTGGTCATTCTTAAAATAAAACTTTATTGTATTGAGAGATGTCTCTCTCTCGACGTATTGAATTTCTGCATCAGCCATTGCAGTCATACATCTAGGACACCAGTTGACAGGAAATTCTCCTCTGTAAATCAATCCTTTTTCATACATCTCTATGAATGATATCTGGGTTAACCTCCTGTAATACTCTGCATCCGTCTGATAATATATGGTTGGATCCATGCTCTCTCCGAGTTTGATATACTGCTCTATCATCTTCTTTATGTTCTTTTCAGCAAACTCTGAGCAGAGCTTTATGAACTTATGCCTATCTATATCTTTTCTAGTTATACCTAGCTTTCTCTCAACCCTCTCCTCTATAGGTATCCCGTTAACATCAAAACAGAGGGGAAAAAAGACATTGTATCCCTTCATTCTTTTATATCTGGCAACAAAATCTATGTGAGTATAATGAACCGCATGACCCGCATGTAGAGGACCGGATGCATATCTTGGGGGTACGTCTATACTATAAACAGGTTTATCGCTCTCGAAATCAAAATGATATATCTTCATCCTCTGCCATTTTTCTTGCCATTTTCTCTCTATCTGTTTCTGATCATAGTCTGTCATAACAGGTTCGTTGAAAGTATTATAACTTATAAAGATTGCTTTTTAAAAATAGTGAGAGATAGGAATTATTGAAGGATTGGTTCTTCAGAATCGACTGGCATTGCTTTGCATATCGGTCTGGGAAATGTTAACCTGCACCAAATTCCACAATTTGTACAGAAGAAAGTTCCATAGCACTGCGTGAATCTGCATGTTCTACCCATGGTGACCAGCTCTTCATCACTGTTTGGAAAAGCGAGAGAGATTTCTGCAATCACGTCTTTTTTAGAGGATATAAATTTTGTTTCTATAGTTGGCAATTTTTCGATTTCACCACTTACTCTTATCTTGTACAGGGGAGTCTCTGTATTTTTTTCTAGCCTGTTGTATACTGCTAACGATAGTGCAGAAACGGATAGCACAGCCAGCAAAAACCCTATAAGAATGTATCTTCCGAACTTCCTCTTTACCATGGTATAGATAATATATTGTCAAGATTATAAATTTTACTAAACTTTAAAAGTGGAGTCTGTTTTCTAGACCCTTAAGAGATGGATGCAAAGGGATTGATTAAAGCGCTAAAAGAGGAGGCAGAGAAATATAATGAGAGGAGGATGGTTGTCCTATCTGGGAGTAGAGATAGAAGTTACAAGATAATAAAATCGTTTTTGAAAAAATTGGAAGGAAAATCTGTGTTAGTGGCCTATCAGCTGGATCAAGATATAGACATTGAAAAATATCATCTCAAGGACTGTTCAAAGCTACTTGGAACAACGTATGATTTACTTGTGATAGACCTCTATCACTCATTCCAACCTTCAGATATAGGAAAACTTTACGGTGTTGTTCGTGGTGGCGGTCTAATTTTTCTTATAGTTCCTCCTCTGGATGAATGGAAGCATATGCTGAACAAATACCACTACAGAATCCTCACACCGCCATACACAGAGGATGATGTGAGGAGAAATTTTATTCCATGGTTTGTGAGAAAGCTGGAGGAGCATGAAGGTATAGCTATAGTGGAAGATGGCATTATCAAGAAGAAAGGGTTTTTCGAGAGTAAAGTAGAAGAAAAGAAAGATTTGAAGTTTCCAAAGGATCACATCTTTGAAAAAGAGATCTATGAGTATGCATTGACTCAGGATCAGGTAGATTTCATAAGGTTAATGGAAGAATTGATCGAAAAACCAAATCCTGTAACAGCCATAATATTAAAATCTCATAGAGGGAGGGGAAAATCCAGCGCGATAGGTATAGCATTGCCAGCGCTAGTAGAAAATTTACTAGAGTTCAAGAGGAGAGTAAGAGTAATAATCACAGCCCCTGAACTAGAGAATGCCCAAGAAATATTCAGATTCTCTGAGAAAGTATTGAAGGAGAAAGGTTATGAACTAAGGAAGAGGGATAGAGAAGGATTAATTTTCGATATCTCCTCAGAGAACTTTACCATAGAATATTTCAAACCAGCAGATGCAATAGAAAGATATGCGGATATTATCATCGTAGATGAAGCCGCATCAATACCTCCAAACCTCCTTTTATCTCTCCTAGACAGGACAAACCGCATAATCTATTCTTCTACAGTTCACGGATACGAAGGAGCAGGAAGAAGTTTTTCCATAAGATTTTTGCAAAGATTGAAGAAGAAAAATGTTAAAATCCTCGAGTTTGAGATGACTGAACCTATAAGGTATAGTATAAATGACCCAATAGAAAGATGGGTATTTGATACACTTTTGCTCGATGCGGAGGCGCCTGACGTAAATGTTGATCGTGTAGATGATTTGGTTTACGAGAAATTAAAGATAGAAGATCTTCTGGAGAATGAAGATAAATTGAGAGAATATTTTGGAATTCTTATATTGGCACATTATAAAAATAATCCAAATGATTTTGCCATGCTGTGTGATGCACCGAATCATATTGCCAGAGCTATGAGCTATAACGGGAAAATTGTTTGTTCTCTGCAGATTGCGTATGAGGGGAATCTTCGAGACGAGGATTGTAAAAGTGTTTACTATGGAGGCAAAATGATCTTAGGTAATGTTATTCCTCAGTTGATGATAAGACATTATAGAGAGATGAAATATGGCAAGTACAGAGGGATGAGGGTTGTCAGAATAGCTGTTCATCCCGATAATTTTGATAAGGGTATAGGTAGCAAGGCTTTAGAAAATATTTTAAAAGAAGCTGAAGAAGAGAATCTCGATTATGTAGGAGCTAGCTTCGGTGCAACCTCTAAGTTAATAAGGTTCTGGCTCAAAAATGGCTTTTTGCCTATGCACATCTCTACGACCAGGAATGACGTGAGTGCGGAATTTTCTGTAACAGTAATGAAGCCTCTAAGTAAAGATTTCGAGAAGGAGCTTAAAACATTAAGAAAGAGATTTATGAGAAGATTCATGTACTGGCTATTCGAACCCTTGAGAGATCTCAACAGCAAGGTTGCTCTGGATATACTCGATTCATATGAAGGTGAAAATATAGATCTCGGATTGGATAAAGAAGAGATAAATAGGTTATTGGCGTATGCATTCGATGTTGGTCTAACTTACAGAACTGTAAAGGACTGTATATTCAAGATGAGCTACAACTTCTTCCTAAGTAATAGAAAAAATGTGTTAAGCAGGAGCGAAAGAATGCTACTTCTGGTAAAAAATATACAATGTAAGAGTTGGGAAAGAACAGCCGAGATTTTAGATACTGATGAAGAAAGATGTAAGATTATGATGAGAAGGATAGTAGAGAGATTGATATTCGAGTTTTATGGTGATAGGAATGAAGTGCTTGAATTTCAAGAAAAAGTTCAAAGAATCCTTGCTGAAAGGCAGGAAGACATCGACTCTTAGAATGGGTATAAAAGATTACAAAGTTGGAGAAATAGTTAAAGTGCTTGCTGGAGATGAAGAAATAGGTCTAGCCAAAATAAAGGAAGTAAAACTTGTACAGTGGAAGGATATAGGAAAAAAGGATGTACTGAATGAGGGTATGAAAAGGAAGAAGGATCTTAAGAGGGAACTAAAAAATATATACGGAGACTTCGATGATGAAAGCGTCTTTACTCAAATCGTGTTTAAAATGCTCAAGGAAAGAAAAAGATGGGATTAGATTTATAATTCTTTTTAGCATTCATAAAATCGGATGGGATGCAAAGAAGGAGGTGTAACTTTTGACAAGAGAGATAGCATATGAATTGGCAAAAAAGCAAAGAGAAATTTCGGTTGCAGAATTCTTTGAGAGAAATAAACACATCTTAGGTTTTGGAAATCCAACGAGAGCTATAGTCACAGCAGTCAAAGAGGCTGTAGACAACTCCTTGGATGCCTGTGAGGATGCAAGAATACCTCCGGACATAATTGTTGAAATTAGAGAAGGAGAGAGGGAAGGAGAGTATCTCATAGCAGTTGAAGATAACGGTCCAGGAATAGTTGAAAAACATATCCCGCCAATATTTGGTAAACTGTTATACGGATCTAGATTCCATGCCATCAGACAAAGTAGAGGTCAACAAGGAATAGGGATATCTGCTGTTGTCTTGTATGGTCAATTGTCCACAGGAAAACATGCAAAGATTTTATCCAAGATAGGAGAAAATGAGCCAGCGTATCTATACGAGATAGCCATAGATACTCAAAAAAATGCCCCTGAAATAATAAGGAAGGAAATCATAAATTGGGACAAAAAACACGGAACAAGAGTAGAGATCTGGATTATCGGAGATTTTAGCAGAGGCAGAAGATTCCTGTATGAGTACCTGCAGAACACTTCCATAGTTAATCCTCACGCTCAAATAACATTCATAGAGCCTTCTGGAGAAAAACATGTATTCGAAAGGGTTACAGATGAATTACCGAAACCAACAACAGAACTAAAAAAACCCCATCCCCATGGAATAGAGATGGGTACACTTTTGAAGATGCTTAGATCTACAAAGGCCAGAAAACTCTCAACATTTCTAAAATCTGAATTTGTCTCTATGGGTGAAAGAACCACTCAGGCGGTTTGTAAGAAAGCCGATTTAGATCCTAATCTCGATCCAAAAGCTCTAACTAGAGAACAAGCGTCAAGACTCCTAAAAGCATTCAAAGAAGTAAAGATAATGGCTCCACCTACAGATTGCTTATCTCCGATTGGTGAGCTTTTAATAAAAAGGAGTTTAAAGCATGAAACCAAAGAAATATCCCCAGAATTTATAGTCGCAACAACAAGACCTCCCTCTGTTTATTCTGGTCATCCGTTCCAAGTTGAGGCGGGTATAGTTTATGGTGGAAATCTTGATAAAGAATCTCCTGTAAAGATCCTGAGATTTGCGAACAGGGTTCCTCTTTTGTATCAGCAAGGGGATTGTGTAACAACTATCGCGCTTTCGAATATAGATTGGAGAAGATATGGACTTGAACAGAGGGGAGGGAAAGGGATACCAGTTGGACCAGCCATATTTTTCATACATGTTGCATCGACAAGTGTTCCCTTCACATCAGAAAGCAAAGAAGCTATAGCAGACATACCAGAGATAGAGAATGAAGTAAAACTTGCTTTAAGAGAGTGCGCAAGGAAGATGCAGCAGCATATATCAAAGAAAGAAAGAAGAAAGAAAACAAGGGAAAAATTCGTCCTTATAACAAAAATCCTTCCAGAGATAGCAAAGAAATCCGCTGCTATGCTCAATAAACCTGTTCCTAACATAGATGGAGTTATAACAAAGATAATGGACGTTGTATGGATAGATGATAAGATAGAATATGAAAAAGTGAAAAGGCTTCAGACAACTTTAGATGGATTTGATGAATCTAGAGATTATGGATGTATAACTAAAAGCAAGATAACTATTGTTAACTATAAGAGGAAACCAATGAAGTTTAATCTGTATGCAATAATCCCTCCAGAAGCCATAGTTGGCTTTGTAAATCCTAAGCCAGAGAAGATCGAGAAAAGATATATAAAGTGGAATGTTCCGACTCTGAAACCTACTCAAAAGATTGAACTCTATTTCGAACTTGCTGGCCTAAATGAGGGTGATTTTGACGAGAATGAAATCTATGTTGAGGGAATAAATCCTGAGTATGTTATAGGTGCAAATAAATGGGAGGGAGAATGATATGAGTAGCGAGGTAGCATTGCAAAAACTTAGCGAGATAGCCCTTAAGGTGTATACCGATCTAGAGAATAATGAGATACCAAAGATAACTCTACCAACGAGAGCAAAATCAAATATAAGATTTGACGAAAAATTGAACGTCTGGAAATATGGAAAAAACAGAACATCAAGAAGCGCGAAAACCCTCGATGGTGCCTATATGTTACTCAGGACTATGTATGTTGCTGAATTCATTAAAACAATGATAGAACAGAACAAATCATCTACACTGAGAGAGTTATATTATATATCAGAGGGGTGGGACCTTGCAAAGTTCAACTCCCAACAGGAATCTGACAATCTTGCAGAAGATCTGGAAACAATAACAGGTTGCTTAAGAGAAGACTTTAGACTAAGACCGGAAGAAGACGGAGCTAGGATAATTGGTAACATTGTTGTTGAGGAGAAAACAAGAAGTGGAGAAAAAAGGAGGATACACTGTCAAGATGATGTTGGGGATGCAGGATATTCGATACCGTATAATGTTGAGAAGGAAAAGATAAGATTTGCTGAGTGTGATGCTGATTTTGTCTTAGCCATAGAGACTGGTGGTATGTTCGACAGATTGGTAGAGAATGGTTTCGATGAGAGTCATAGAGCGATACTGGTTCACCTTAAAGGACAACCTGCGAGATCTACAAGGAGATTCATAAAGAGGTTAAATGAAGAGCTCAGGTTACCTGTATTCGTATTTACTGACTGTGACCCGTGGAGCTACAGAATATACGCAAGCGTAGCATATGGAGCTATCAAAACAGCACACATATCTGAGTACCTAGCAACCCCCTCAGCCCAATTCTTAGGTGTCGCCCCGTCAGATATAGTTAATTACGATCTTCCAACAGATAAATTAACGAATGAGGACATAAAAGCTCTAAAAAGTGAGCTGACGGATCCGAGATTTAACACAAGATTTTGGAAAGATGAAATCAATCTGCAGCTAAAATTAGGGAAAAAATCTGAGCAACAGGCTTTGGCCAAGTATGGTCTGGATTACGTAACAGACGTTTACCTTCCCGAAAAGCTAACTGAATTTGGGGTGCTGAAGAAGTAGTTATTTCCAGATTTGCTGAGGTCTAATTACCTGACATCTTATATTCACCGCTGTTTTGTCATCAATTTCTATGATTGTCTTAGAGAATACTCCGCCCCTTGCGCCTTCAGGGTATGTAAAGGTGTACAATCTTTTTCCTTTGTAGAAAACCGGTTTCGGTTTAAGGGCTTCTTCCAGTTTTTTCTTTCTTATCTTAAAATCGAAGTGGAGGAGGATTATCAGAATTATGAAAAAGGCAATAATTATGTCTATTATGACACAAAATGTAGAAAAGGAAACTGGTAGAGAATGCACAAAGGTGTAACCTACTTTGAGGTAATATGTGGCAAATATAACAGATAAAACGAAGATAACGAGGATGAAAGTGATAACAAGAAGGATCTTTGTAATTAGTTTTCTCTTTGTTTTCATTGCCTCAATCTTCTTTTCTACATCTTTCTTATCCATTTCCCTTTATCTGTAAGATTGTTTGATATTAAATGTTTTTCTGTAATTAATATTGTTCAACAATTTATAAAAAATTTACAACAGAAAAATTTAAAAAGAAAAGATGATTCTCTCTGCTGGAACTATTTAAATCCACAGGGAGGGATCAAGATGGTTTTAGAATACGCAAACCAGGATATGGCAAAGGCTGGCCTTAATGCAATAGGCAGGCATCTCCTTGTGGAGATGAAAGGATGCAGTAATCTAAACGATCAAGACATTATCAGAGAGATGCTCAAAGATGCTGTTGATGCATGTAATGCTACACTAATTGGTGTTGAGGTTCACAAGTTTAATCCATATGGTGTTAGCGGTATCGCCATAATAGGTGAATCTCACCTATCTATACACACATGGCCCGAATTTGGATATGCTGCGATAGATATATTCACCTGTGGTTCAAGAGTGAATCCTTATGATGCTCTTCCTGTTTTCAAAAAGATCTTGAAACCAAAAGAGGTTTCTGTAGTGGAAATAAGAAGAGGTTTATTGTCTGATTTGGAAAGTAATAAAGTTTCGTGTGAAAGGAGATAGAGGTGTTATTTATTGGCTGTAAAGGCTGTAATAGGCACACAGTGGGGGGATGAGGGTAAAGGTAAGATAGTTGATTTTCTTTCAAAAGACGTAGACTACGTTGTTAGATTTCAAGGTGGAAGCAACGCGGGTCACACTATAAAGATAGGAAATCAAACCTTCAAATTTCATCTTTTACCATCTGGGGTTATAAGGGGAAAGATTGGAGTAATAGCAAATGGTGTAGTGGTTGATCCTGAGGTTTTGATAGGAGAAGTTGAAAAACTCAAGGAAAAAGGGATAGAGCCAAAGTTGATGATAAGCGATAGAGCAAACGTGGTCATGCCATATCACAAATTATTGGACGGAGCCGAGGAGACTTATCTTGGGAAGAAAAAGATAGGGACAACAAGGAGAGGGATAGGACCATGCTACAGTGATAAGGTCGCGAGGAGAGGGATAAGGGTAGGAGACCTCTTAGATAGATCCGTACTCAGAGAGAAACTTGAGATGATAGTTCCGATAAAGAAGAATCTGTTGAAGATATATGGTATGGAGGAGTCTCGCATAGATGTCGAAGATTTGATTGATAGATATTCCGACTATGGAAACAAAATCAGGGCATTTGTGAAGGATACAACCTTAGAACTCAACAGAGCCATAAAGGAGGGAAAGGAAATACTCCTAGAGGGTGCACAGGGCGTTATGCTAGATGTTGATTTCGGTACTTATCCATTCACGACCTCATCCAACACCATCTCTGGAGGAGCATGTACCGGTTCAGGTATAAGTCCTAAATTGATAAATGAGATAATAGGTGTAGTTAAGGCATATACCACAAGAGTTGGCAGCGGACCTCTTCCAACAGAGTTGAAAGATGAGATAGGCAAACATCTTCAAGAAAAAGGAGGAGAGTTTGGTACAACAACCGGGAGAGCTAGAAGATGCGGCTGGCTTGATCTTGTTGTTGTAAAATATGCTTGCATGATATGCGGGATAGATAAGATAGCCATAACAAAGCTTGATGTTTTAGATGGGTTGAAAAAAGTAAAGATCTGTGTAGGGTATGACTATAATGGAGAAACCATAGAAAACTTTCCATCTGATATAAGAGTCCTTGAGAATATAAAGCCCATTTATGAAGAGTTTGATGGATGGGAGTCTACAAAGAATGTAAAAAGTTTCGAAGAGCTTCCAAAGAGTGCTAAAGATTACATAAGGTTCATAGAGGATTTTCTCAATGTTCCCGTAGAGATGATATCCGTAGGAGCGGAGAGAGAGAAAACTATATTTGTTTAGATTTTGTGAGAATATTTTTTATTTCAATAACACTGGTTATCTTTCTACCATCCGGCATTAGCAAAATCGGAGCTGTTCTTTGGAGATCAGAATAAACCTCATAATAGCAAGCCTCTGCAAGCTGTTCAGGTGTCCAGTCTTTGATATCATGTGGATATGTTTTTATCTCGACTTCAACATCTTCTGGTATTTTCTTCTTCACGTATTCACATCTCTCACAGTTTTCTAAGCTAAATAGAATTGGCTTTTCCCTCATCAAAAACTTGTATCAAATCCATTGTTTTAAGTTTTGTTAGACAATTCCAAAGGAAAATCTAATTAAACATTTATTCGTTAGACAGGTTATGTTCGATTCCCTTAAAATAGTATTAAGGGATCTTGGAGGTTTACTAATAATAGTCGGTTTTCTCACCTTTTTCGTCTTAATCATTCCATTGATTTTTCATGAATATGAAGCGATCAAGCCCATACTACTAACAGCAATGGTGTACTTTGGCACAGGGGCGCCGCTCTACTTTGGTCTAAAGAGGTCTGGAGAAACAAACCTTAGATTAGCTATGGCAACAGCAGCATTTGGATGGCTTGTTGTTTCTGTTATAGGGGCTATCCCTTTTCTCTACATGTCTGAATATGGGCTGAATATTGGAATGGATCCCGTATCTGCTATTTTCGAATCAGTGGCAGGATGGACGGGTACAGGTTTAACTATGGTTGTCAATGAAAGTAGATTGCCTTACACCTTACAATTCTGGAGGACAATAACCCAATGGGTTGGAGGAGTTGGAGTCATAGTTTTAACATTAGCTATACTGGCTAGACCAGGTACAGGTTCTTTTACCTTGTATAAATCTGAGGGTAGAGAACAGAAAATTCATCCATCCATAATAGCTACCGTTAGATCCATCTGGTGGATATACCTTTTGTACACTGGCATAGGTATAGCTATTCTCTCCATAATTGAAATACTTACGGAACATGGGATCCCTTACACAGATCTAATATGGAGATCCATAAATCACTGTATGACTGGGCTATCTACGGGAGGCTTCTCTGTAACCGATGATAGCATCGCATCCTACAACATATATTCACAGATAGTGATTATAATTCTCATGATCTTCGGTGCAATAGCGTTTGTCTCGCATTATGATCTGTTAAAGGGAAAGGTTAGGAAATTTTTTTCAGATCCTCAAACGAAAGCTCTCTTTTTCCTAATATTCCTAGGTGTGGTATTACTTGTGGCATTCAACTACCCCTTTAGATCAATCTACAAAGATCTAGAGACCTATATCTTTCAATTTGTCTCTGCAATAACGTGTACAGGTTTTTCAACAGCAGACATATCGCAATGGAGTGAATCCTCGAAGTTTATCCTATCCTTTGCCATGATTATAGGAGGGGCTGCAGGTTCTACGGCTGGAGGAATAAAACTTTTCAGAGCGGTACTTTTAGCTAAAGGTGTAGGATGGAGAATAAAGAAGCTTGTTTCTACACCAAAGAGAGTTTTAGTCTATAAACTGGGAGAAAAGCCTTTATCGGCACAAGATGCTTTCGAAGAGGTAAACGAAGCTGCGATAATATCATTCCTATGGATGATATTTCTGTTTGTTGGGGTTTTAGTTGTATCATACTGTATGCCAAACGAATCTCTAGGAGATGTTATCTTTGAAGTCTGCTCAGCACAGGGGAATGTTGGTTTATCTGTAGGGATAACCTCTCCAAGTATGCCTATAATGGCTAAATTAATGCTTATCTTGAATATGTGGATAGGAAGGCTAGAGATAATACCCGTCGTGGTTATGATAAAGTGTTTGTTCGGTAGAGCTAAGTAAAGTTAATTCTCTCTATTCACTTTTGATACAAACTCTTCCACTTCTCTCTTTAATTTATCATAAACTATATTTCCGGTAAAGGCATCTGCCTTTGCAGCCATTGATATCTTTGATGCTAGGAATCGAGATATCTTTCCTCTATGTTTAGATTTTGCCGATCTTACAATATGATGTCTAAATATTATTCCATGTTTTGGTGGTGTGCCTTTTCCATGCTTGTATCTGAACAGAGCTTTCTCGGCTCCAAGTATCTGTATGCTCGAAGCTGGAAGTTTAGCTAATCTCTCTAAACCTCCTGCAAGTGATATCAGTTCAGCTCCTAAAATGGGACTCAAGAGATTTGACAGATTTGGTGCCACACTCTCCATCTTCTCTTCAAGTTTTGATTTGATCTCTTCTATAGACTTATCGACCTCTCTTTTAAGTTTCTCGACTATCTCGATTCCATGATGTATAGAGAGATTCTTCCACTCTCTTATCCTCTCAGACAAGATATTTGATATCTTGACTAACTCATCTATATTCTTGACCATCTGAATTATCTGAAGATCTTCTCTCCCAAGTTCTTCATCTACTTTTTTTCCAGCAATATCAAGAAGGATTTTTCTGAGATCGTTGTAATCAAATCCAAAATCTTCAGGTTGTATCTTCAGGAAAGGAATATTATCTGCATATTCAGATATAGAAGTTAATCTCCTATCGGATGAGATGACCTTTTTATTTTTAATCAGTCTCTTTTCCTCCTCAAGAATCTCTCCTCTCCATATCTTCTCTATTCTCTCTTTAAGTGATTCTCTATCTCTTGGAAACAGAACGTAATCCAACAATTTTTCTCCATCATGAAGAAATACACCAAACCATCTTGTTTGTAAATAAAGCATAAGAAAACATCAAATCTCTTTATATATAGCATTTTCTATTTCTTTAGAGATGCTTGAAGTCAAGATAGCAAATCTGAAATTGAAGAATCCTACCATTTTGGCATCCGGAATTATGGGTGAATCTTCGGGATCATTGATAAGAGTAGCTAAATCGGGTGCTGGAGCTCTAGTTACAAAATCTATAGGTTCTGATGCAAGAACAGGATATCCAAATCCAACGGTTGTAGAACTCGAATGCGGTATCCTCAATTCCATGGGTCTCCCAAATCCAGGCATAGAAGAGTTTGGCAAAGAGATTGAGGATATCAAAGGCATAGATATTCCTATCATAGGGAGTATCTTTGGCAGAGATAAAGAAGAATTTTCCATGCTAGCTAAAAGAATGGAGGAATACGGTTTAGATGCGATAGAGCTGAATCTAAGTTGCCCGCATGCAAAAGGCTATGGTTTGGAGATAGGCGGCGATCCAGATCTGGTAAAGTCAATAACACGAGAGGTGAAAAGAAATGTATCTATCCCTGTCTTCCCGAAAATATCAGCAAATGTGAGAGATGTAGTCGAGATAGGCAAGGCGGTAGAGGAAGGGGGAGCAGACGGTATAGTCGCGATAAACTCTGTAAAGGCTATGAAAATAGATCTTTCCACAAAGAAACCTATACTTCACAACAAATTTGGAGGGTATTCTGGTAGAGGTATAAAACCTATTGGGGTAAGATGTGTTTACGAGCTAGCAAGTGAGCTTAGTATTCCTGTGATTGGAGTTGGAGGTATAGAAACAGGAAAAGATGCTGCTGAGTATATTCTTGCTGGGGCAACAGCCGTAGAGATAGGTTCTGCTATATTTTACAGAGATGTGGATGTCTTTAGAAAGGTGTGTCAGGAACTGGAAGAGTGGATGAAGGATAATGGTTATGAGAGTATAGAAGATTTCAGGGGGTTAGCTCTGCGATGAACTATCCAGATTTTGTAAGGATAAAAAAAGTGATTTCAGAAAATAAGAGTGTTAAAAGCATCTTTCTTCCATTTGACAAGGATATAGAGCCTGGGCAGTTCCTGATGATAACAATACCCGGGGTTGATGAGATACCGATGAGTGTTTCTAGAATTCTAGAAAATGAGATATCTATCACCTTCAAAAGGGTTGGAGATGCAACTAGTGAACTATTCAAAAAATCTGAAGGAGAAATTCTTGGTGTAAGGGGACCTCTTGGAAGAGGATTCGATATTCAGGGTGAAAGAATATTGTTCGTAGCCGGTGGAACAGGGATAGCACCGATAGCTCCGGCTGTGGAAAAAGCGAAGGAACTTGGAAAAGATATAACCACAATCCTGGGTGCCAAAACAAAGGATGATCTCTTTTTTGTAGAGAGGTTAAAAAGATGTGGAAACTTGATAATCACAACAGATGATGGTAGCGCTGGAAAAAAAGGATTTGCATCTGATGCTGCTGAGGAAATCATGGATAAAGAAGATTTTGATCTTGTCATCACATGTGGACCTGAGATAATGATGAAAAAGATCTTAGATATCTGTCTAGATAGATCGATAGATTTTCAGGCTTCAGTGGAAAGATACATAAAGTGTGGACTTGGGTTGTGTGGGCAATGTTGTATAGGGGAAGGACTAAGGGTTTGTAAGGAAGGACCTGTGTTCAGTGGAGAAATATTAAAGGGATGCAAAGATTTTGGATGTTACTCTAGAGACTCTGCCGGAAGGAGGGTATATCTGAGAGATGAGTAAGAAATTGAGATTACTAGCGATTTTGTCTATACTCTTTCTCGCTCTGTTCAGCGGATGCATCTCGAATGTCAAAAACGAATGGGCTTTAAGTGTTGTTCAAATAGACAAGTTACACGATCTCGGGTTTACCGGAAAAAACGTCAGAATAGGTCTGATAGATACTGGTTTAGATCTCAGAAAAGGAAACTTTGATGAGAGTAAATTTATAGCTTGGAAAGACTTGATAAATGGAAGAAAAGATTTTTATGACGACAGTGGTCATGGGACGTTTATAGCCGGACTTCTTTTCTCGAGAGCTGATCTATTTGGAGGAATGAGGGGAATATGCCCAGATTCTGAAGTTATAGTTGTTAAAGCTGTATCTGAAACAGGTGAATCGAACGATAGCCTTATAGCAGAAGCTATAGAGTTCTGTATACAATATGGAGCAGACATAATCCTCCTCTCTCTCTACAAGAATCAGGAGGGCATAGAGATCGGAGGAAAAAGCATAGAGGAATGTAGAGAAGCTGTAAAAAAAGGTATAATCGTGATAGCCCCAGCTGGTGATGATGGGCTTAATGATGATGGAGATGTTTTTGATTTATCTGGCATAGATGAGGTTATCTCAGTTGGATCGGTAGGCAGAGATCTATATATCTCTCCTTTTAGCTCCAGAGGGAATCAAGCTGAGGTTCTAGGAAAACATAGTGAGAGATTAGATCCAAATAAGAAGCCCGAACTTGTTGCGCCTGGCGAGGATATCGAATCAATATATGGAGAAGGATTTGCTCAGAGAAGTGAAACATCCATATCAGCTTCTTTCGTAGCTGGATCTATTGCTCTTCTCCTAGAGGCTTACCCTCATCTCAAAGACCAAGGAGAAAGTGGTGTAGCAATACTAAAAAATGTTCTTGCTGTAACCGCAAAAAAGATCGGTGATGAGAGTCTTTATAGCGGAGAGGATTTAAAACACAATGATAGATATGGATATGGACTTATTCAAATTTATGATGCTTACAAGAGATTGGGGGAGATGATATGAAAGTATATCAAGGAGAAATAGAGCTGGAGACTAAGGGAGAGAATGATATGATAGATCTAACGGATGAGGTTCAAAGAGTGGTAAAAGAATCTGGGATAAAGGAAGGTATTGCTTGCATATTCGTTCCTGGGTCCACCGGAGCTATAACCACAATAGAATATGAGCCTGGTTTGATGAAAGATATGCCAAGGGCTCTAGAAAGAATAGCACCTAAAAATGAATACTATCATCATCACGAAACTTGGCATGACTACAACGGGCATAGTCACGTCAGGGCTAGCATAATAGGACCAAGCTTGACGGTTCCAATAACCGATGGTAAAATAGTGCACGGAACTTGGCAGCAGATCGTGTTTATAGAGATGGATGTTAGAAGTCGTCACAGAAGGATTTTAGTAAAAGTGTTGGGTGAGTAGTATGGATGTGTTTGATGCCATAAGGAAGAGAAGAAGTGTGAGATCATATCAAGATAGACCTGTAGAAAAAGAGAAGCTAGAAAAAGTTCTGGAAGCAGCAAGGCTAGCACCTTCGGCAAAGAATCGCCAGGAGTGGAGATTCATAGTTGTTACAGATGAAGAGAAAATAAAGATGCTTGTAGATGCTTGCAAGGGACAAAGATTCGTTGGAGAAGCTCCTGTGGTTATCGTTGGTCTAGCAGATCCCTCTGTTAGCAGATGGTACAAGGTTGATATCGGAATAGCAATGGAGCATATGGCTCTCGAAGCTGTAGAACTTGGTCTGGGAACTTGCTGGATAGGAGCATTTTATCCAGAAAAAGTGAAAGAAATTTTAGATATTCCTGATGAAAAAGAGGTGGTTGCCCTTCTTACGTTAGGCTATCCGAAGGACGAGGGTAAACTTATTACATCTAGAAAAGGTCTAAACGAGATTGTTTGTTACAATAGATACTGTTTTCAGGATTGAAGGAACTCTATGTAACTATTTCCATAATTTATGTTGAAACTACAGAGAGGTATTCCTCTGACTTTTATCTCAAATCCCGAGATAGATACCTCTCTCTTTATCATTCCATTCAGCTCTATTTCCCCAGTATCTAAAATATTTAATGTATTTTTGGCTAGGAGGATCTTTCCTCCTTCCTCACATAAAGCAAAGAGTTTTATCTCTCTGATACCAAAAGAGATTCTTTTACCTGTATCGATGTGAAGTTTGACTTTGCACGGAGGGACTTTTATAGCTTCTGGTAGCTCATAGATCATGCTTATCTCCTTGGAAAGGGGGAGTCTTAATCTATCTTTTCCATATTTTGGTCTCAGCGAAATTTCTTCTCCTGACAGATAGAGTTTGTTTGGAAGGACTTTTATCAAGGCATCTTTCATCGCGGTATTTCCTGAATCATCAGTAACGCTCAGGGATAGATAGATAATAGGAAAACTTCCTTCATCAAGAGATTCTATCTCCTCATTTATCCTATAATTCAACTCTCTGCCGTAGAAGGTTTCTTTCCCTATCTGCCATACAAAATCTACGACTCTCCCATCTCTATCATAGCTCTCAGATGCATCTAGATGGATGGTTTGATCGTTGAAAACCTCTATAATATCTCCTTCTACACCTTTTATAACTGGCTGAGGCGGATCTCCTTTTGTGTAGGTTTCAAGTATAGTTATACCGGTTGCAAGTGGTGGTTGGGTAAGAGAGAAAAACATTACAGAGTACGAGAAAATTACCATAAAGATGGATAACGATAACAGGATCTTCAATTTCTTACTCGTGAATTTGTCTTCCATCCTCTTTAGAAGAAGATTCCAAATTTATAATATTTTCTAAAAAATAAAAGAGTTGGGAGGTTTTATCTCTTCTTTCTCAGGTATGGAAGTCCCGTTCTGTTGTTTACACCTACCTCGTAACCATCTGGCAAGTCACAGGGCTCTCCACTCTTTGGTGTCCTTCTGCTGAAGAAGTAAATGGTCTGCCACTTACCTCCCTTAAGTTTTACATCCCTCTTATATAAGGTCCACTCACCGTGCTTGTATACCATTTCTTCACCCCGTATATGGAATAGATATGGTGTAATTAAAACTTTCTCTTCTTGTAATCTGGATATATAAATGGTTTTAGTCTCTTATACCTTCCTTCGTTATCGAGAATACGACTTCACCTTCTGGAAGATGTGGAGAATCTATAAGTCTAGCTATCCTTTTCTCCCCTCTACTCTTTCTCAGATAGACTCTGAATGTTGCGGTATGTCCTACGATATGTCCTCCTATTGGCCTGGTAGGATCCCCAAATAAAGCATCCGGCTTAGCTGATACTTGGTTCGTAACACAAACAACCCCATCATTGAGGTCGCTCCATCTGAGCAAATCATGCATATGCTTATTCAATTTTTGTTGCCTATCTGCCAAAGCTCCTCTTCCGACATACTCTGCCCTGAAGTGAGCGGTCAAAGAATCCACTACCAGAAGTTTAGCAGGTATCTCTCTAGATAATTCTTTGACTTTTTCTACAAGCAGCATCTGGTGGCTTGAATTGAAAGCTCTTGCGACGTGTATCTTTTTCAAAGTTTCCTTTGGATCCAATCCCAGAGCTGTGGCCATCTGAGTTATCCTCTCTGGTCTGAATGTGTTCTCTGTATCTATGTAAAATGCATGACCTTCTAGACCTCCTTTCTCCTCTGGAAGTTGGACTGTTACACATAACTGGTGTGCTATCTGAGTTTTTCCCGATCCAAACTCACCGAAGAATTCTGTTATTGCCTGCGTTTCTAATCCTCCCCCAAGAAGCTCATCTAAAGATTTTGATCCTGTCGTTAAATGTCTGAGCCTTGATCTTCTTTCGAATATAACATCTCCTGTTTCAAAATCACCTATATCAGCTAATTTTCTTGCTGCTAGAATTATCTTCGCAGCCGTGCTTTCTCCTATGTCTGCAGCATCCGCAAGTTCTTTTGGTGATGATACCGCTATAGTCAAGAGATCATCATAGCCAGCTTCTCTAAGCTTCTCTGCAGTAGCAGGTCCTACTCCAGGTAAATTTTCTATAGTTACTTCCTCCTCCATCCTAAAACCCAAATAGAAAATAGAATTATACTTATTAAGATTTGGTGATGATTTTACTTGCAGCTCTCACCTCTATCTCAGCCCTACCATTTATAACTCTTCTAACAGGATTCTCTATTTTTATAAAATCACCTTCTCTCAGTTTGTTTGCAAGTTTCACATGATTATCCCATACATTGACATGAAATATGGTACCATTTTCTTTTAACCATATTCTTTTGAAGAATCTTACATCTCCATTATCATCAAATTTAACTTCCGTATCTTCTTTTTCTACCAGAGTGCCATGTACTGGTCTAATTTCTATAGAGGGGGCATCCTTTGGATTTGCCTCTACATAACCCCATTTTCCGACGTTAACTTCCAGACCTTCTCTTCCTAATCTGGAATAACCGTTTACAATCTTCAGCACATCTCCAATCTCCACGCTTTCTCCGATATCTGCATTACGACCCCACAGGTTCAAAAAACATGAAAGGGTGTTATCAGAAATTATCAGTGAGAGGTGTTTCTCTCTAACCAGTTTTTCCATAACTTTGCCAAATATAGTGCAGCTTTGATTTGGTTTGATTTCAGATATCGGGACAATAAATTTCTTATTTCTTCCCATCTCGTCAATTAGAATGTACTCTAAGATCTCTCTACTAAGAAGGTTACCGAATTCAATATCCAGTTTATTAACCAATTTATCAAATTCCTCTCTGGTAACGAGATCGCTCACAAATTTGTAATAACTATATTTGGAGTGCATCCCGTAAAATGTAAAGAATCTAAAGATTAAAAAGTTTTAGTGGAAAGATGTCTCTGGACTTTCCAGATTGCTATTTGATATGAAACTACCGCTCCTTTTAAGCACAGATCTACATTCTATGATAGCATCTCTCCAGCCTGTCTATATATTTTCTCTGTCTCGGATTTGAATTTCTCTCTACTTGCTGTAATTTTTGGATATTCTTTAAGCGGAAGTAAAGGTTATAGATATAGGTGCAATAGTCCGTTCAATCCGCTAAGTTCTAAAGGAATGGTCGCTCCTGCCAGTTACTACTACATTGGCCGAAGCTACAGGAGTGTTCGATGTTGTTCTGACATAACCTTATATTATAATAATCTGGCTAGACGATACGGAGATACCTTTGGTGCTTTTATTACAAGATGTCTTGACTATGGATTTGCTCTGAAGTGGTTTAAATGTAAATATTTTCATTAGTCTAACCGATTTGATATTTGCAAAAATTTTTTTCATACTGATTAGCAGATTTTTGCTATCCAATTTAACTGGATACTTCGATTTTTTAATCGAAGAGTGAGTATCAGGGTAAGTATTGATGTTATCTACATCTCCAACACTATGATCATCTTTCTCGACCTTTATATAGATTGGATCTGACCAGTCACTTTTGATTCCGTACTTATCAGCAGCCTGCGCCCTGATGGCATAGGTTCCTGTGCTACTGTAACTATGAGAAAACTCGACATTGTACCATCCGTCATTGATAAGACCTTCATCTGCCTGTTTGTACTCATCTGCTATCATATCCCCATCGTAATCTATATAAACTGTAGCAGGCCAATCCTTTTCACAGTCTATTTCTCCTCTTATCCAAAACTTAACAACTTTATTCACTTTAACTGTAGATTTTGATGGAGTTATCTCTGCAGGTTTTGGTGGAGAGAAATTAAAATCTATCCACTTCTCATCCGATTTTTTACCAGTTGTCTTCTTATGGTAACAGTAAAGTTTTATGTAATTCTCTCCCTCGTTACAACCGTGCTCCATAAGTTCTATGAGTTTTAATGGTGGTTTAGATAGATCTGGCAGGTAGAGATCACCCTCTTCATGCTGCCCCTTGAACCACTCATCCGTTATCTTTTTAGAAGTTGAATGTCTTAGAGTTCCAACCCAGTTGTATAGCGCTATTCTGAAATACCATTCCTCGAAAGGATCTGAACTTTTCTCCGTCATCTCATAGTGCACTTTGAATCTATACTCTCCCTTACAAACATTTATACCGATCTCCTTAGGTGCATTTATTGTTATCCTATCCCCATCTATGATCATCTCTCCAACATATATTGCATCATCCCCTAGTGTGCTGCCAGATTTGGCTCTATAGGGGGTATTAGAACTTACACCAACCATCGAATTCATCAAAAAGGCTATCGCAACAAACACCGAAAATAGATATGCTTTCTTCATATAGATCACGATATTAAAATATAAAAGTAACTAATAAATATTACTGCTGATATTAATGTCTAGAGAGGTTATCACCTCATTTTTCTCATCACTAACCCAGACAACATCTTTGGTAAGAAATATGTCGATTTCTGTGGCATGTGTTCGCCGGCGCTTGCTACGTCCTTTAACTGCTCTATCTTTGTTGGATTTAGCAGGATTGAAAGGTTGAATTTTCCTTTATCAACAACTTCTATAGCTTCTCTCGGGTCTCTCGTGTACTTAACATGATCTTCGAGATCATGTTCCCCTATACCCATTATCCTTTCTATTACTATCTTATGGAGGATGGAGACATCCAGAGTTCTCCATGTTTTTGATCTGTCGGGAGCCAAAGAATCCATTACGCTTTCATCTTTTAAAGTTAAAACGTAGCATCCTTTGTTGTGATACATTGCAAATTTGTGCTCCTTTTCCGTTTTTATCGCATCAGATAACTGCTTGGCTATTTCTTCTGGAGAGAGATCTCTATTTATCTGAATCTCCTCGACATCAAAGTATTCCCTGCAATTTTCTATCAACCCTCCTAGATCGATATCCTTCTTTATCAGTCTATGGGTAGGGAGAATTGTTAGACCTTCATCGAACATGTTCGCTAAGATAACCATGATGTAGTTTTCTGGGTCGTTTTCCTTTGCACCAATCTCTCTGGCATAATCTATAGCTGTCTGATACCTGTGATGACCATCTGCTATGTAGAGTATTTCGTTCTTTAACTTCTCCTGGATAAATCCTATGGTATCTTCATCCTCTATCTTCCATAACCTATGCCTAAACCCATCGTATCCGATAACATCTATCTCAGGCTCACCTAGATTTTTATCTATCTTTTCCTGAATTTCATTTCTTTCGTCCATGTACAAAAGCTCTATAGGCTCTAGATTTGCTTTTGTTGCTCTCATGAGATTCAACCTATCTTCCTTTGGCTTTGATAACGTTCTTTCGTGAGCTTTGACTTCCTTGTAATCATGGTCTAATTTAAGCAAGATGAAAAAACCATTGAACGTCTTCTTTCCATCATACTCGTAATCGATTCTATAAGGATATATAGCAGGCTTGTCAGACTCTACCAATATGCCTCTTTCTAACCAGTTTTCGAAATCTCTCTTGGCTCTAGTGTACCTATTGTTATTCTCGTCATCATCCGGATAGATTTTACCAAGAATTAATCTAACAACATTATACTCATGCCTTTTGTAAAGTTCTTCTTGCATTTCTGGAGATATTATATCATAAGGCGGCGACATTACCTTGTCAAGCTCTCCTACTTTTTCTTTATTGTAAGTTATCCCCCTGAAAGGCTCTACAACAACCATAATACCCCTCTGTCTTGTATGCGAAGATGTATTAAAAATGTAATCCTTTGCTCGTTATAGTTATAAGAGCATTTATACATTAGAAATCGTGAAAAAGATTGTTGTTACAACTAGAAAGGAAGATGCAAAAGAGATCGAGAAGATTTTTGGAAAGAGATTGCACGTCATGGAGAAGAAAGGAGGTCTTGTGATAGTAACTGCCTATATTCCTGACGAAGAACTCGAAGAGATAATCGCTAAGCTTGATAAATGCATAGATTTTAGGTTCAAAGACAGTTTAATTGAGGTCTCTTCTCCATACTTTGTTAAATCTTCGGTACTGGAAAGGATCGAGAAAAAGGAGAAAGTTGTAGAATCTGCACCTGTAGAGAAACTTCTAGACTCAGTTAGGATCTATACGAAGTTTGACATCGGTAAACTAGGATTAACATCTATAGCTGGGATCATAGCTATGATAGGCTTATTCATGAATAATGTAGCCGTAGTTATAGGAGCTATGCTCCTCTCACCTCTACTGGGACCCATATATGCATTTGCTATAAACACAGCAGTCGGAGATGTAAAAGATGCATTCAAAAGTATTGGAAACTTGGCACTTATGATACTAGTGGTGATTTTCTTATCATTTACATTCAGCTGGATCCTATCAGGATTTATATCCCTACCTGAAACACCCGAGATTGTATCAAGGACGATTGTCGATCCTATCTACGTTGTAATTGCTGTTTTGCTGGGATTTGCATCAATTCTTGCTCTATCGAAAGGTGTATCAGAAAGTATAGCAGGAGTAGCAGTAGCAGCAGCGATTCTGCCCCCAGCAGTAGTAAGTGGGATAGCCTTAGTAGGATATACAGATAGATTTGTTGGTCCTCTTGTTATAACCTTAGATAACCTTGCAGGTCTTATGGCTGGAAGTCTTCTGGCAACCTTGATACTGAATATAGGTCCACGCAAGTACTATGAAAAGGCAGTAGCAAAGAGATTTATCAAAAGAACCTCTATTCTGATAGTCATACTCCTAGTAATTCTTCTAATGGTATCGATATACCTGTAATAGGAAAGTTCAAAAGTAATGACTCGATCTGAGTTTGATGACTAGGGGCAAAATTCCTTCAGATGGAAGGCCTCCTAAAGACATCTATTATCTGAACATTGCAAAGGCTGTCGCTCAAAGATCACCATGCATAAGGAGGAGGTTTGGTGCGATAATAGTAAAGGATGATGCAATAGTTTCTACAGGATACAATGGTCCAGCTAGAGGTTCTATAAATTGCAATGAGGTTGGTTGTCTGAAGGATATAATGAATCTTCCTTCATATAGTGGTTATGATTACTGTCCTGCTGTCCATGCTGAGGAAAACGCTCTTTTAAATGCAGCGAGGCAAGGATCAAGCGTTATAGGAGGGGTGCTGTATCTCTATGGGGAAAAGGTAGATGGCAATATCACTGAGGAAGGTAGACCATGTGATAGGTGTAAGAGAGCCTTGATAAACGCCGGGATAAAGGAGGTTGTAACACTTAAACCAGATGGAAGCGTGAAGAGATACAGGGTCTCTGATTGGGCAAAGGAAGATGCGGAAAACTATCTCAGAATGCTGGAAGAGGAGAAAAGGAAACAGAAGGAAAAGTAACCTAAATAAAACCCTCTTTGTTTATCTAATCGCATGGGTCTCACTATAATAGAGAAGATACTTTCCAAAGCATCTGGAGAGAGTTCGATATCTCCAGGAGACAAGGTATGGGCAAAGGTTGATCTTGTTGCTATGAGAGACTTTGGAGGACCAAACGTTATTCTGAAATATGAAAAAGAATTTGGAGATGAACCTGTTTTTGATCCAGACAAGATAGCGATAACTTTCGATCTACATATACCTCCCAGACAAATAAAGGAAGCAGAGAATCAGAAGATATGTAGAGAGTTTGTGAAGAAACAAGGGGTTAGGCTCTTTGATATAAACAAGGGAATAGGACAGCATACTTTGTTGGAGCATGGTCTAGTGAGACCTTACGATGTCATAATCGGAACAGACAGTCATATGAATCTTTTAGGCGTCGCTCAAGCATTCGCTACGGGAGTTGGAATAACAGATATAGTTGCTGCTATGAGATATGGTAAACTATGGTACAGGGTTCCAGAAACAGTAAAGATAAATATAGATGGTGAGCTGAGAAAATTTGTTACTCCAAAGGATGTCATCTTGAATCTGGTTGGATACCTCAAAGCCGATGGTCTATCTTACAAAGCTGTAGAATTTTATGGTAATTTTATAGATGATCTTGGTCTGGATGGCAGAATAACTATGACTAGTATGGTAACAGAAATGGATGGAAAGATTGGATTCATGGTCCCTAATGAGAATGTTCTGAAATTTTTGAAAGAAAAGATCGGAAAAGATGTCAAACCTATACTCCCAGATAAGGATGCTGAATATTTAGACAAATACAATTTTGATATATCTGATCTTGAACCCATGATAGCATGTCCTCACTCTCCAGACAACGTAAAAGCTGTCAGAGAAGTTGAGGGCAAAGAAATAGATCAAGTTTTCATAGGATCGTGTACAAATGGTAGAATAGAGGATCTAAGAGTGGCTGCAAAGATACTGAAGGGTAAAAAGGTCAAAGAAGGTTGCAGATTGATTGTAACTCCAGCGACTACAGAGGTTTTGAAGAGGGCAATCGATGAAGGTTTGATAAAGATATTTATAGAGGCAGGAGGTGTAGTTACAAATCCAAGCTGTGCTCTATGCACAATAGGTCATCCAGGAGTTTTAGCTAAAGGAGATGTAACTCTCTCTACAAGTAATAGGAATTATCCTGGAAAGATAGGTAAAGGTGGAGAGATATACCTAGTTAGTCCTGCTACAGCAGCAGCAAGCGCGATATATGGTAAAATTACAGATCCGAGGGATGTTGGTGAATAAGGAGAATTTCAAAATAGTCAGAGATCCTATTCATGGGAATATAAGATTTAGTGGAATATTTGTTGATCTTTTGGAAAGTCCTGAGTTGCAGAGATTACATAACATCAAACAATTAGGATTTGCTTATATGGTTTTTCCAGGAGCAAATCATACAAGACTAGAGCATTCCATAGGGGCATATCATATGGCAAGACGTGCAGGAGATGCGTTATCGCTAGATGAAGATGAGAGGATTTTATTAGAGTGTGCAGCTTTGCTTCATGATATTGGGCATGGGCCCTTTTCTCATACTCTAGAATCTATACTGAGAGAGAAATTTGGGATAGATCATGTCGATCTTACAGAAAGGATACTGAGAGGAGAAGAAGGTATTTTAAAAGAGGATGAAAAGAGGTTTGTGGATAGTAAATCTGTTGTGAATATTCTTGAGGAGAACGGAATAGACAAATCAAGAATTGTAGATATTATAAGGGGTAGATGCAGGAAGGAAAAATATCTCTCCCAACTCCTGAATAGTCCCATCGACGTGGATCAACTTGATTACTTACTTAGAGATGGCTATTACACTGGCGTAGCCTACGGTACCGTAGATGTTGATAGGTTTTTTCATACCTTGACTTTGCATAACGATGGACTAGCCATAAATAGAAAAGGTGTAAGTGTTGTCGAAAACATCCTGATCTCTAGAGAGTTGATGTACTCCTCTGTTTATTTTCATAAAACTGTTAGAATAGCTGAGCTTATGCTGTCAAAGGCGATGGAGCTTATTGATGATGTCTTTGAATTTTACAAACTAACAGATGGAGAGATGTTGTCCGAGCTTAGAGAAAAGGGAGAGCTCCAGAGAGAAATGGTTGTTAGATTAAAGTATAGAAGATTATTCAAACAGGTTTATTCTGTTCCTGCGGTTGATGAAGAAAAAGTGGAGATCCTAGATTATCTAGAAGATCCGAGGAAGAGGAGTGAAAAGGAAGAAGAGCTCGAGGATGAGCTAAATATACCCAGAGGACATATAATCATAGATGTACCGAAAAGGGAACTTTTTCTCTCTGAACCTAGAATAGATAAAGTCGAGATACCGGTTATATACGATGGAGAGATTATCGATCTTCGAGAGGTTACACCTATAGCTGGAGCTATAAAAGAGAAGAAAATACCTGATTGGTATCTAATGGTAATCGTTGATGAGAGGTATAGAGAAAGAGTAGCCGATCGTATAGAGAAACTGATCTTGGGATAGATTTAATTAGTTGAGAGTGGTTTCAGGTCTCGGATGCTATGGTAGTAAAGGAATTTTCTGGAGGAAGCATAGTAATAAAGGTGGATTATGATAAGTGTACCGGATCTGGAGAATGTGTCACAGCTTGTCCTGTGAATATCTATGAAGTAGTGGATGGCAAAGCAGTAGCAAAGAATGTTGAGGAATGCGTAGAATGTTGCGCCTGTGTGAGTGCTTGTCCAAATAAAGCTATAGAACACAGTTCGTGCTAAGGAAATATAGTCAGCCACATTGAGATCATCACAGCAATAAGCATGTACAAAATAGCAGTGGCAATATCACTTCCTATACTCCTTCTCCCATCCCTACCCATCTTACCACGGTAGCGTTGCGATTCTACAATGTAGTATTTAAAATTTGTTATTTCGATTTCGACAAAGTGCGAAGCTATAGAATCACAAACCTTATAAAGGGTTATCAGATACGCAATCGAAGAGGAAAAATTCTAAATACCTCTACGAGATTTGGCTGAAGGAGGAGGTATAATTATGGCAGAAAAACCACACCTGAACTTGGTAGTGATAGGTCACGTCGACCATGGTAAATCAACGCTAGTAGGAAGGCTACTGCTAGACACAGGTCAGTTCCCAGCACATCTGTTAGAGAAATTCAAAGAGGAAGCAAAAGCGAAGGGTAAGGAAAGTTTTGCTCTTGCATGGATCTTTGATCAACTCAAAGAAGAGAGAGAAAGGGGTCTAACAATAGATGTCGCTCACAAAAGGTTCGATACTGACAAGTATTATTTCACAATAATCGATGCTCCTGGGCACAGGGACTTCGTAAAGAACATGATCACTGGTACCAGCCAGGCGGATGCGGCTATCTTGGTAGTAGCTGCTCCAGATGGAGTTATGGCACAGACAAAGGAGCATGCTTTCCTAGCAAAGACTTTGGGCGTAGACCAAATGGTCGTAGCGATAAACAAGATGGATGAAGTTGGCTATAGCAAAGAGAAGTTCGAGGAGGTTAAGGCTGAAGTTGATAAGCTCCTAAAGAGCATAGGTTACAAGGATGATCAACTACAGTACGTTCCTGTCTCGGCATTCAACGGAGATAATGTTAAAGAGAAAGGCAAACTCGACTGGTGGGACGGTCCAACGGTCCTAGAAGCTGTCAATAACTTCAAGGTTCCTGAAAAACCAGTGGATAAGCCATTGAGATGGCCGATTCAGGATGTCTATTCCATAACTGGAGTAGGTACAGTTCCAGTTGGAAAGGTAGAGACTGGAGTAATGAAGCCAGGAATGAAGCTGATATTCTTACCTAGCAAGAAGCCTGGTGGGGTGGTAGGAGAGGTAAAGACAATAGAGATGCACCATGAACAGATTCAGCAAGCTATGCCTGGCGACAACATAGGAGCCAATATTAGAGGTGTAGCAAAGAATGATATAAGGAGAGGAGATGTCGCAGGACCTGTTGACAATCCTCCAACAGTAGCGAAGTCATTCATAGCCAGAATAATAGTTCTGAATCATCCAACAGCAATAACAAAAGGTTATACTCCCGTATTCCATTGCCACACCGCTCAAGTTGCGTGTAGATTCGAGGAACTGCTCAAGAAATTCAATCCAAGAACCGGAGAAGTAATAGAGGAGAATCCACAGTTCTTAAAGACCGGAGACGCTGCGCTGGTAAAGATAGTTCCAACAAGGCCAATGGTCATAGAGCCTGTAAGCGAGTTCCCACAGCTAGGAAGATTTGCAGTGAGAGACATGGGTCAAACAGTAGCCGCTGGCGTATGTGTAGAGGTGGAAAAAGCATAAAAACACCTTCCTTATACTCTTTTTCTTTAAGGGAAATATATGGCTCAGAAAGCTAGGATCTCTTTGACAGGAACTGATCCAAAAAAACTAGACGAGGTCTGCAATCAAATAAAGATGATAGCGGAAAGAACAGGAATAGCTTATAGTGGTCCTATTCCTCTGCCAACCAAAAGGCTTAGAGTTCCCTGTAGGAAGAGTCCAGATGGTGAAGGGTCAGAAACTTGGGATCACTGGGAGATGAGAATCCACAAAAGATTAATTGATCTTGATGCAAGCGATAGAGCATTGAGACAACTCATGAGAATACAAGTCCCAGATGGTGTACATATAGAGATTGTTTTAAAATCTTGATTTTACAGGTAGCGCATTTTCAACATAAGCTCTTTTGCAATATCTATAAATTCCTCTCTTATAGGTATACTCACGAAAGGATAGGTGCATACGATAGTTACGACAATTGGTCTCTCTTTTACTACTAAATTCTCCAATCCCTTTTTCCTTTCTATTATATAAGTTTTGATTTCATCGAATGGTGCAACCACCTTGCCAGTCATAAAAGCCAAACTCACGAATGTTCTCCTAATTATACTTTTAATCCTACGCAAAAGTGTTTCATCTTTCTCAATGAGAGAGCGTAATTTCTTAGAAGTTTTGGTGTAAGCTTCGTATACTCCTATAAGCTCTTTCAAAGGTTCTAACCCTTTACTGGTAAAGGAAATATAAAATTCCTCTCCTTGATACCCATATCTAACAAACGTTAATTTTCTAGGAGAGACTATAATTTCATGAATATCCTTATCTTCCACTTTGCATATCGCTATTTGTGTTTGTTTTCCTGAGAGTTCGCCATGATAAAGTGGGATGAGAGAGATTTCATACCATCCAAAGAACAGAGACTGTCAACTTTTTGACTCGAAGATCAATTCCCTCCTAGGGGGAAGCCCTAGGAGGGGATGTAAAAATGGGTAAACATCTCGTAGAATTGCTCAACGAAAAAAGAATTTTTCGGTGGAATAGGAAGAATCTGCTTACAAAGTCCCTTGCTATATTGATCTATCAGGCAGGTCTATCTTATAGAAAGACAAGAAGGGTGTTGAATCTGATGGAGGAATTCTCCCATGAATCAGTGAGGAAGTGGTATACAAGGTGTAAGAGCCTGTTTGATGTAAGGAAGAGGTGGAGAAGAGCAATTGCCGTTGATGAGACAAAAGTCAAATTGGAGAACAAACAGATCTATATCTGGAATGCAATAGATGTAGATAGCAGAGTTATTTTGGCAGTCCATGTATCGGAAACAAGAACAACCCTAGATGCAATATATTTTCTTAAGAGAGTTCTGGAATGTTGTGAAAATAAGCCACTGATCTTGGTGGATAGAGGTCCATGGTATAGATTCGCTCTGAAGAGGCTCGGTCTGGAATGCAAGCATCAGAGGTTTGGGGAGAGGAATGCAATAGAACAGTGGTATGGTTTATTGAAATCCAAGTTGAAATCGTTCTGGAAGAGATTTCCATACCACAGTTCTTTACAATCAGTAAAGAGCTGGATTGTAGCTTGGTGTGCAATCTACAATCTGGAAGTGAGAAATTGTTGACAGTCTCGAGATAACAAATCCAAAAGCCTAAATAAGATCTCGTCTATCTGAAATCATGTATGTGGTTCCAGGATCTGCATCTAAGAGCATAGCCAGTCATCTCGTCAGAGAGCTCTCAGCTGATACAGCTGATGTTGAGATAAGGAGGTTTATAGATGGAGAATGCTACGTTAGAGTGAAAAGCGATCTTAAAGGAGAAGATGTTATCATCGTGCAAAATACATACCCTGATGAAAATATCATAGAGACTATACTCCTCAAGTCTGCTGTGAAAGATATGGAACCAAAGAGCATAACTCTTGTAATACCTTACCTTGGTTATGCTAGGCAAGATAGGAAATTCCAAGATGGAGAAGCTGTAAGCGCAAAAGCCCTAGCAAGAATCTTGAGTATAGATGTTGATCTAGTGATAACTGTGGATCCTCATAAGAATTATATCGTTGATTTCTTTGAGACCAAAGCTTCTTTCTGCTCAGCTGTTCCAGAGATAGTAAAATATCTCCTTCCTAAAGATATAGATGTTGTGCTTGCGCCAGATAAGGGAGCCGTTGAGAGAGCAGAAGAAGCTGCCAAAATCCTCGGTTGTGAAAGCGACTTCTTAGAAAAGAAAAGAATAAGTGATGAAATTGTCGAGATGAAGCCCAAAGAGATAGAGGTCAAGAAGAAGACGGTAGCAATCATAGACGACATCATCTCAACTGGAGGAACGATGGCAAAAGCCGTGGAAGAAATAAGGAAACAAGGCGCTAAAGATGTATACGTTGCATGTACCCATGGTTTGTTCATAGGAAATGCCATAGACAAGATAAATAGAGCTGGGGCAACAGAAATAATATCTACAGATACGATAGAAAATGCCTACAGCAAGGTTAAGGTTGCTCCTCAGATAGCAAAAACACTGAAAGAGAATTTTCCAAACTAAAGGTATTTATAAAGAAAACTTTTTACGCTTTGGAAGTTTGGTGATAGTATGCTGAAGAAAGCTAAGATAGAAAAAAAGGACTTAGTAATAGCTACATCTCTGGCATTCATAGTCTTCCTGACCCTATTCCTAGCATCATATTTCAACGCTACATCTGGGGAAGCTATAAATCCAAACGCTACTGATCTCGAGGACAAATACTATCTTTCTGGTCCTGACCCTTACTATAATATGAGGGTTGTTAAGAAAGAGTTTGAGACAGGTCATTATCCATATTGGAGTAAAGATAATCCAGATCCTCTGTTGAATTATCCTATAGGAAAAGCCAATTCGAGACCCCCTTTATTCAATACTCTATTCGTAATTTTGGCTAAATTCCTCTCTCTATTTATGAGTGACATAGATGCAATAGGTTTATCAATGCAGTTTCTACCCTCTCTCTACGGTGCACTCTTGGTTATACCAGTTTATTTGATAGCGACGTTGTTATTTAATAGAAAAGTAGGTCTACTAGCAGCTTTGATGATTCCTCTTATTCCAATTCACCTCGGATCTGGTCACGGATCAGCTTATTCTCTTGCAGACCACGATTCTTTCATACTTCTGCTGGGAACAACACTATACTTCTTTGTTTTGAAAAGTCTTCATGAAAATGAATTAAAGAAATCGATGATATTTGCCGGAATAGCTGGAGTCTTTCTAGGTATGGAAGTCTTGTCTTGGGCTGGAGCCTATTTCTATTTTGCGTTTCTCGCGTTGTACTTTGTTCTATTGATGTTTGTAGATATAGTGAGGTATAATGCCAATCTCAAGAATTTCCTTACAGCTGTAATAACAATGTTCGTTGGCTTAGCCTTGGCTTTTCCATCCTATCTTGCTAAAGGGTACATACATAGCATCACCCTCTTCTCGTCTATAGCGGTTATGCTTTTCGGTTCAATCTACATATTTCTATCAAAAAAGAAATTACCATGGCTCATAACAGTTCCATCTATCATTGGACTAGCTGTGATAGCTCTAGGTGCATTATATTTGGTTAAAGATTCGACTAATCCAGCTTTGTATCCTCTTGCCAGATTTGCAAATCACATATTTGGAGGATTGGCATACGTTCAAAAGAGCAAAGTCTACCTTACTATCGCAGAGGCATCGACATTTGGAATAAGCAGAACCATAATGTCTTTTGGTCCAGCATTATATCTCATAGCGTGGGCTGGCTTTCTATATCTTATAATCTGGAAAAGACTGGTTAGAAAGTGGGATGGGGTATCGTTATTCATAACAGTTTGGTTTATTGTTGAGGTATACCTCACAGGCTCAGCAGGTCGTTTCATCAACGATCTCGTTCCTCTCGTTGCATTTCTCTCAGCTGGAGCCATATGGTCTTTGATTGATAAGCTAAACTTCAAGCAGATGATAAGATCCTTGAGAAATGTTAGAGACTTTAGAGGTCTGAGGAAAGCAATTAAGATATCTCATGTTTTGGGTATAATATTTCTTGCATTTGTTGTTGTGATACCCAACTCTTTCCTATCCTTGGATGCAGCAGTACCATCTGCAGAGAAGGGTAAGATGTTTGGAAAGGATTATCAGGGAGCTTTTGGCTTAGGTCTACATACAGAGAAATACTGGGAAGATGCCTTTAAATGGATTAGACAGCAGGATAGAGAAATTAAGGAGGAAGAAAAAAGGCCAGCCTTCATATCATGGTGGGACTATGGATTTTACTGTGTAGCTATGGGAGAGCATCCAACAGTAGCGGATAACTTCCAGAGCGGTATAGAGGCTGCAGGAAACTTCCACACAGCAGAAAGTGAAAAAGAAGCCATAGCCGTTCTGGTAGTAAGGTTAGCAGAAGGAGATATGGCCAAGCACGATGGAATATTATCAGAAGGTGTTAAAGCTATATTTGACAAATATCTCGGAAACAATTCTACAAAACTTGTAGATATATTGGAAGATCCTATACATCACAGAGGCACATCAAACTCATCTTACGGAAAAATCATTGGAGAAAAGTATGGTGGAGAGAAGTATAGAGTGAGAGAAAAGAATGCCATGTATCATGATGCCGTGAAACTACTAACAGATCTTCTGGACGAGGAACAAATGGTCATGCTATATAGAGATTTACAACTCAAAACAGGATGGAGCATAAGATACTATGGAGTTGAGGGTTACGATGTGAATATTTTTAACGTGTTCACTTTTCTATCTGACAAGGGAGTTTTCGGATTCGAGACCAGCGAGGACGATTACTTTAAGTTGCATTACAAAGACAAGTACGGCAGGCTACATACGCCCGAGGAAATAGAAAATCTGAGCCAGCAGTTAACCAGAGAGGACATAGAAAATCTACAACTAGTTCCTTGGATACAAAGAAAAGATCCATTTTATAAATCCATGGTTTACAGGGTATATCTTGGAAGCACTCCAAGAGATCTCTTTGAGATGGGAGTAAATGGGACTGTTAGCTTTGGAATAATACCATTTCTATCAGATAACAAGACAGATCCATTCGGAAAAGGGAATTACTATTATCAGCCAACTGCAGGACTAAAGCATTTTGTGATAAAATATCTGTCTCCATTAAATCTGACAAAATCTTTATATTTCCATAGAGGAAGTCTGTGTCTTGGGATGCCTGCTGTTGTTATTGCCAAGTATTACGAGGGAGCAAAGATAAATGGTACAGTAAGGTGTATGAATAGACCTATGGCCTTTGTAATTGCTACTGTTAGGGATGATTTCAGACAAACTCTACAAACAAAACTTGTGAATGGTAGGGTAGTTAACAGAACCGTAGAGAAGATACCTCACGATGCCACATTTACAGACACAAACGGAAACTTCAGCCTGATAGCCCCGGCTGGAAATATAACGATATCCATAGAAGTGGCTGTAGACCAGTATCATAGATATAAGCTAAAAGAGATAACATTTAACTCAACAACAGACCCTGAGCTATATCCCATATCAGAAGAGGAAGCTATGCGTATGCCAGGCGTTGACTACAATAGAACCATAAACATAACCATAGATCCTGCAAGTCTCGAAGGCATAATATTTGACGATGTTAATGGAAACGGGAGTTATGAGAAGGGTATAGACCAACCTCTCTCAAATGTTGAGGTAAGACTGAGGAATAGACTCACAAGAGAAAGCTACACTCTCTTCACAAACTCATCAGGTTATTACAATATATCAGACATATTTCCAGGTATATACGAGATAAAAGCATACTATCAGACCTTCGAGATACATAACAGCTCTATTCTTTTCCTTGCGCCTGGCGAAAATTACTATAACATAACCAAGCCAAAACCATCTGGAGTGGAGGGAATCGTGTACTATGATAAGAATAACAATGGAAGCTATGATAAAGGAGAGGAAATGGAGGGAGTGAACGTGAAAATCATTTATAGCAGAACGAATTTAACCGTGGCAACAACTATAACAAATGAAACTGGACATTACAAGTTTACCGATATCGTACCCGGAGAGTATAAGCTGAATGCAACCTTAGTAAACTCAACAACAGGAAACCTTGCTTATGTTGCTGATGTTGATGTACTATTAGAGGAAAATGAAACAACAGAAGTAAACGTAGCATTGAACCTAGCTAAGATAAAAGTATCAGGTCATACACTCTACAATAATAGCGCCCTGGATAATGTAACTATAGATTTCACACCATCAAAAGATGTTGAAGACAATACTGCACAATATGAATCTGTAAAGTCTAACGAAACAGGATACTTTGAAGTATACTTAACGCCCGGCGTATACAACATATCTGCATACAAATATGAGTTTGTAAACCAGACTAACGAATCCATATACTACAGCTATGAAGGAAGAATAGAAATCAAGATAGCTCAATCTCCGGTGACGAACTACAATATAGCTTTAACCAGAAAGAAGTGATATCTTTTTAATAATCAAGCCTATTAATCAGTGATGCTCACAAAGGAGGAAGGCGAAAAGGCTGTTAAATTTGCTAGGGAAACTGTCGATAGGTATGTTAAAGGAGAGAAGATAGAAGATAGAGATCTGGGGAAAAAATTTAGAGAGAAATCTGGAGCTTTCGTTACTATACTAACTTACCCTGATAGAGATTTAAGAGGATGTATAGGCATACCTGAGCCGATATACGATCTAAAAACATCCATAATCGAGTCAGCAAAGTCCGCAACAAGAGATCCGAGATTTCCTCCTCTCACAAGAGAAGAACTACCAAACATAATCATAGAAGTAACCATACTTACTCCACCGAGATTGATAGAGGTTAGAAGTCCAAAAGAATATCTCGAAAAAATAAAGATAGGTAGAGATGGCCTAATTGTTGAGAAAGGATTTTACAGAGGATTGTTACTACCTCAAGTTCCGGTTGAATGGAAATGGGATGTTGAAGAGTTTTTATCCCAAACATGCATCAAGGCAGGCTTACCCCCAGATGCTTGGATAGATGAGGATACAAAAGTATACAGTTTTCAGGGTCAAATATTTGCTGAAAGAGAACCTTATGGAGAGGTAGAGGAGAGGAAAATTGATAGAGAAGGTAATTGAGGGGAAAGTCTACACAAGAGGAAAAATCTTGGAGTGCTGTGTAGGGATAGAGAGAGGAAGGATAGTATCTTTAAAAAGAATACTTGATGGAGAAGAGAAAATAAAGATAAGAAGAGGTATTATACTCCCTGCTGGAATAGACATACATGTTCACTTCAGAGAACCAGGATATGAATATAAGGAAGATTTTTCCACAGGCTCTCTATCAGCACTTTATGGAGGGATAACGTGTATAGCTGATATGCCCAATACCAACCCTCCAACTTTAGATACAATCTCGTTTAAGGAAAAGTTATCTATGGCAAAAAGAAAATCCTATGTTGATTTTGTTCTCTATATCGGTGTAACTGAGAGCAATGTGGATAAACTTGATGAAATATCTAAACTATCTAATCTACTAAAGATATATCTGGGAGAAAGTACGGGTTCATTATTCCTTGATTCAAGCAATTTAGAAAAATTGAAGGAAATAGAAGAAAAAAAACTCATTGTTTTCCATGCAGAAGATAGAAAATGCTTGGACAAGAATAGATTTCAAGCTAGAAATCTAAAGGAATATGCAAAGTCAAGGCCCTCTGCATGCGAAAGTATAGCTATAAGGAAAATCATGGAAAATTTAGGTGGTACAAATCACAGAATCCATATAGCTCATATCTCTTCTCTGTCTGGTTTGAAAGAGCTAGAGCATAGAGATGATAACACAACTATCGGAATAACTCCCCACCATCTATTTTTCAATATTGAGCAAGATCTTGAGGAAGAATCTCTCTACAAAGTAAATCCGCCGATAAGAGGAAGAATAAACCAGGAAGGACTTATTGAGGCATTTCTAAACAAAGAAATAGATATACTTGAGTCTGATCATGCTCCGCACAGCTTGGATGAAAAGGAGATGAGTTTTGAAGAATCTCCTGCCGGTATACCAGGCGTTGAGACCATGTATCCGATAATGATGTATTACTTTGTTAAAAAAAATCTGCCACTTAGCAGGCTAATCAATGCTATATCTGAAAAACCTGCAGACCTTCTGGGAGTTAACAAAGGAAGAATAGAAGAGGGTAGAGATGCAGATATGGTGATATTTGATCTTAAGAATGTAAAAAGAATAGACGATCAAGATGTACATTATAAATGTGGATTTACACCATTTAAAGGATTTAAGGCAATATTTCCAGAGAAGGTTTTCATAAGGGGAGAAGAAGCTATAGATGGTGAGGAGTGCTTGATAGAGAAAGGATTCGGCAAATATCTAGGAGAGATTAGATGAGGTCATTAAGACTCTTTCTAAAAGGACTATGCATGGGATCTGCAGATATAATACCAGGAATATCCGGAGGAACTATAGCTTTGATCCTAGGTATATATGAAGAGCTTGTTTTTTCGATAAAATCAATAGATCTGAAGATTGTCCCATACGGCTTTGCTGCGATATTTAGAAAAGAATACAGGAAGAAAGTCAAAGAGCTCTTTCTTTCCATAAGGTTTGATTTTTTAGTACCATTGCTCATAGGTATAATAACAGCTTTTCTTTTACTTGCCAGAATCATAAGCGAGATATTATTGCATTACAGACCTCTGATATACTCTTTCTTCTTAGGCTTAATCCTAGCATCTGCTGTAGTTGTATATTTGAGAATCGGTAAATTCAAGCTGATGTATATACTCCATCTCTCCATCGGAGTAATCTCAGCTTACCTCTTTCTCAGTTCTACAGGTATCTATTTGAACCACTCTTTGCCTGTAATATTTTTGTCCGGAGTGGTATCGATCTGCGCCATGATACTTCCTGGAATATCAGGGGCTTTCATCATGGTATTTCTTGGGCAATACGAGTACATGATAACAGCTCTGAAAAACTTCTATCTACCTCCTCTTGTAACCTATGTAGTTGGAGCATTTATTGGAATAATAGCCTTCTCTCACGTTCTCTCTAGACTCTTGAAGAGATACAGAAATGCTGTTTTGTCTTTCCTAGTTGGACTCATGATAGGTGGTCTCAAAGTTCCTATAAGTAAAGTAGGGTCGATAAATCTATTTACGATATCCTGTTTTATGGTGGGTCTGTTCCTTGTGATATTCGTAGAAATATACGCGTCGAGGAGGAAAAGGAGATGGATCCAGAGCTGATAAGATTGGCGAATGATATAGCAAACTCGATAGCTAATAAGATTAGAGGTGAAGACAAGAATAGATTGAGAAAAAACATCGGAGTAGGAGCCGATGGAACACCAACCAAGCTTATTGATAAGATGGCTGAGGATATAGCTATAGAAAAGATACAGGAATCACCCCTTCCCGTCAACCTTCTAAGTGAGGAGATAGGTTTCATGGATTTTGGTGGAATCTACACCATAATCCTAGATCCAATAGACGGAACAAGAAATGCTGTTAGAGGAATACCTTTTTATGCCGTATCTGTAGCTATAGGGAAGGACAGGTTAAAAGACACTGAGTATGGAATAGTTATAAACATACCAACCGGAGATACATTCTTTGCAGAAAAAGGGAAAGGGGCGTATCTCAATAATCATAGGATAATATCTCCCCAGTACATTCCAAAAAAACCTCTTTATTCTATAATGATGAGCGAGAATATCCCAGAGTTTATATTTGATAATCACATAAGATCTCTCGGGGCTGCATCCCTTGAGCTATCCTTGGTTGCTATGGGTGCTATAGACTGTTTTGTATGTACAAAAGAATACCTTAGGATTACCGATCTAGCTGCTGGAACTTTGATAGTCAGAGAGGCTGGAGGTTTTGTCTATGATATCGAGGGTAGAGAGCTGGATATGAATCTAGATGTTACAGAGAGAACCAGTGTGATAGCTTCAACCAATGAGAGAATGATATTTGAGATACTCGAGGTAATCAAATAAAATTATATTTCCAGCAAGTATTCTTCATTTGAGGAGGTAAAATGTGTAAAATAGATTATCTTAAGGCTAGGCAGATTTTGGATTCCAGAGGTAACCCAACTGTTGAGGTTGAGGTAGGATCAGGAAAATTCAGGGCATCTGCATGCGCACCATCTGGAGCATCCACAGGAAGCAATGAAGCTTTAGAGTTGAGAGATAAGGGTAAAGAGTATCTGGGAAAATCTGTCAAGAAAGCGGTAGAAAATGTTAACAACATAATAGCTCCAAAACTGAGAGATATAGACCCTAGAGAGCAGAGAGAGATAGATAAGATGATGATAGAGTTGGATGGGACAGAAAATAAATCAAGGTTAGGAGCGAATGCTATAGTTGCATGTTCCATGGCATGCTCGAGGTTAGCTTCTCTATGTGAGGGTAAAGAACTGTATGAACATCTTGGTGAAGTTTTTGGCTTTGATCCAAAAATATTACCGGTGCCTGCCATGAATGTGATAAATGGCGGTAAACATGCTGGAAATGATTTGGATATTCAGGAGCATATGATCATGCCTGTTAATGCTGAGAATTTTTCCGAGGCTTTAAGGTATGGGACGGAAGTTTATCATATCCTAAAGGAAAAGATACTTTCAAAGTATGGAAAATCTTCAATCAACGTTGGAGATGAGGGTGGATATGCTCCTCCACTAAAAGAAACCAGAGAGGCCTTTGATTTGATAGTAGAAGCTATAGAAGAGTTAGGATATCAAGATAATGTGAAGTTAGCTTTTGATGCTGCTGCTAGCGAATTCTTCGATGGAGAGAGTTACAAATTAGGTGGCAAAATTTTCTCATCCAGTGAGCTAGTTGATTTCTATGGCGAATTGATAGAAACATATGATATAATATCTGCAGAGGATCCCTTTGGCGAAGAAGATTGGGATGGATTTATAGAATTCACAAAAAGGTTTGGAAGCAAAATTCAGATAGTTGGAGATGATCTTTTTGTTACAAACATCAATAGACTGAGGAAAGGAATAGATCTTGGAGCATGCAATGCACTGCTTTTGAAAGTTAATCAAATTGGAACAGTTAGCGAAGCCATAGATGCTGCAAAAATGGCTTTTGATAATGGATACAGAGTCATGGTATCTCACAGATCCGGAGAGACTTGTGATGATTTTATTGCAGATTTAGCAGTTGCTATAAACTGTGGACAGATAAAAACTGGGGCACCAGCCAGAGGAGAGAGAGTTTCTAAATATAATAGGCTGTTAAAAATAGAAGAAAAAGAAGGATTTATTTACGGAGTCGGATAATTCGGTATCTTTGGTCCCACTAATAGCATTGCGATGCCCACGATTATTCCTATGATTATCCCTGGCAGAATGACTGCAAGAACCGCCTTACCGGTGGACATCTCCTGCAATTCTCTTATACCGATTATCTCGACAATCAGTGCCCATATGCCAGCTATAATACCTATAAATGGTATCCATCCCAATAGTAGCGATGGTGTCATTCCATAACCTATAGCTTTTACCGTTTGTGTGTATCCTTTTCTACCACCTAACAGGTATACGAATATATGCACTATCGCTGCACCGATGAATAGACCGATTATTAGTAGAATCAGATAACTTATAAACATTGTAACCGCTGCTAGTCCACCAGCAGCTGCACCCATGAAAGGCATTTTTATTGGCATCATAGCTGTCATCGCCGATGCCATAGCTGCGAATATTATTGCCCAGAGTATGGAGAATATGACTGCGAGCACAACGAAATATTTCATCAGCGGACCGAGATCTTCATCTTTGACTTTCTGGAAAGTCTCTACCGGGCTTATTAAAAAGCCTTTTATTTTCTCTCCAAATCCTACTTCCGCCATCTCCTCACCAGGTGTTTAAAAGAGATAAGGAATTTATATACTTTTTTGCATTTTGTGAGCGATATGGCAAAGGAGGATCTCGCTCCAAAAATTGTTATCAAAGCAGCTAAGATGACTTTTAGAGATTTGGGCTATATAGGGCTGTATATCCTACCATTTATAGTAGATATAGTTTTTATCGCCCTTATCCATGATAAGCTACACTATTTTAAAGCAGCAGAAGCGGGCAAACTTAACTTTACTGATGTTCATTCTTTCCTAATATGGTTTGGCACATTTTTCTTAGTAAGCTGGATAGTTGGGTTAATCTCAGCATCTGGAGTGATAACTAAGGTTAATGAGGAGAGAAGGGGGAACAAGATATCAGCGATAGATGCTTTGGGAGAAGGTCTCATTTTCGTTCCAAGATTGATTGGCGCGAGTATACTCTATGCGATTATAATTCTTGCAATTGCAGCTCTCCCTGCTACGTTACTGATCTTCGGCATTTACACGAAAAATCCACCTCTTATCGGTTTATCCGTTATTATCTTACTATTTGCACTAGTTCCAGTAATTTATGTATCACTTCGACTTACACTATTTGCTCCTGCCTGTATCATAAAAGACATAGGCTGTTTAGAATCTCTAAGAGAGAGTTGGAAAATTACTAAAGGCAATCTTTTATTCATATTTGTAGCTTTGATCTTCCTTCTGATACTATCAATACCTTTCATAATACTGAATTATGCATTACCAGATATCCAGATAGGTTCTCTTCTCTCTATACTCATAATGGGACCTATCTACAATATAGCTATAACGCTAATATTCTTGGAATTAACCGGACAATCACAATCATTTTCTACCCCCTTTTAAATACGGAAATGGGGTGATTTATGATGAAGGTGTTAGTTACGGACAAGCTCGCAGATGAAGCCCTAGAGTTGCTGAAAAATAACGGTTTTGAAGTTAAGTATGAAGAGTTAGATCACGATGGTTTACTAAAAGAGATAGCAGACTATGATGCTCTGATAGTAAGAAGCAGAACAAAGGTCACAGCAGATATAATAGAAAAAGGGGCATCTGGAA
>JAPDJO010000002.1 GCA_029259115.1 Thermoplasmatota archaeon
TCCTGCCTGGGAAAGAGAATCAGAAAAATGCCTTGGTTGCGGATTATGCACGCTGGTATGCCCCACATGCAGATGCTACGATGTCAGAGATATACCGGAACTGGACGGAAAAACAGGAGTGAGAATCAGAAGATGGGATTCCTGCCAGTACTGGAGTCATGGTCTCGTTGCGGGAGGACACAACTTCAGGGAGAGCAAGATAGAGAGATTCAAAAACAGATATCTCTGCAAAAATGCTTATTGTGCTCCTGTAACCACAGCATACTGCGTTGGTTGCGGAAGATGCACCTACTTCTGTCCGGCGGGTATAGATTTCAAAAAGGTTCTTATGGAGATAAGGGGTGAGATTGAGGATGGAAAACGTGTACAACACACATAGATGCATGCTGCTGAGAGTGTATGATCTCACAAGCAAGGATAAGTTATTCCTGTTCAGGTTTGTCGAGCCAGAGATCGCTGAGAAATGGACTTTCAAGCCCGGTCAGTTTGTTCAGCTCTCCTTACCCGGTCTTGGAGAAGTCCCAATATCTATATGCTCATCGCCAACAAGAAGAGCATTCTTTGAACTGTGTATAAGAAAAGTTGGAAGAGTGACCGCAAGAATACACGAGTTGAAACCTGGAGATATAGTTGGCATAAGAGGACCATATGGAAACGGCTTCCCGGTCGAGAAATTTGAAGGACTTGATTTACTCATCGTGGCAGCCGGCATAGGCATGGCGCCCCTTAGGTCGGTTTTTCTCTACGCCATGGACAACAGGTGGAAGTTTGGAAATATAACCGTGATACATTCTGCTAAGTATGGAAACGAACTCGTCTTTGCAAAGGAACTCGAAGCCATGAAGGATATTGCTGAGGCGGAAAATGTGAAAATCATACTGACCACCACGCGTGACCCTGAATGGAAAGGACTCAAAGGAAGGGCGAGCGAGCATCTTGATAAGGTGAATGTTGAACCATCCAGATGTGCTGTCGTGATATGTGGACCACCCAAGATGTATAGATCGATGTTCGAAAGGTTGATGAAAGAGGGGTACGACCCAAGAAGAATTTTCGTTACTCTTGAGAGAAGAATGAAATGCGGTGTTGGAAAATGCGGACACTGCGTTGCAGGAACCTCTACCTCCTGGAAATATGTATGCAAGGATGGACCCGTCTTCGATTACTATGATATTATATCCACACCCGGTCTACTCGAAGATTAGGAGGATGGAATATCATGAAGAAGATATTGGTTCACGCCCTCACTTCCTGCTACGGCTGCCAGCTCCAACTGGCTGCTCTGGAAGAGTTTGACGTGATATCCAAGAATTTCGAGATTCTGCATTTCCCCATGATCTCATCTAGGGAAGTTGAGGATAAAGTTGATATCGCTTTCGTAGAAGGTTCCGTGAGTACAGAAAAGGATCTTGCTGAATTGAAGAAAATCAGGGAAAGATCAAATCTCCTTGTCGCCCTGGGAACATGTGCCTCCTTTGGTGGAGTCCAATCCTGGGATGATAGAAGTTACGAGGAACTCTACAGAGACGTGTATGGAACGACAACAATAAAATTTGCAGGACGGAAGGCGGAGCCCCTCTCAAAGCATGTCCATGTAGATTACATACTTCCAGGTTGTCCACCCGAAAAATGGGAGATAAAGTACTTTCTTGCATGTTTTCTGATAAATTCATGGCCTGAGGTTATAGATTATCCGGTCTGCCAGGAATGCAGAGCAAAGGGAAATCCCTGTGTACTGATGGAGAAGGGAGAGATGTGTCTGGGACCAGTAACAAGAGGTGGGTGTGATGCCAGATGCCCATCGCATGGTATTGCATGCACGGGTTGTAGAGGCTCGCTACCATTTGGAGTTGCATGGTTCGATTCGCTAGCAAAAATATTTTTGAAAAATGGATTCTCTCCTGAGGATATTCGAAAACGGTTGCGCATCTTCTTTGCCGGAGACAAGGATCTTGAAGAGAAACTGAACAGGGTTTTTTCAAAAAGAGGTGATAATGTTGAAAAAAGAAGTGAAGATAGTTAGACCAATAGTCGTGGACCACATAGCAAGAATAGAGGGTAAAGCAGGAATAGAGGTCATAATGAGAGAAGATGGTAAAGCGGTTGCGAAGGTTAATGTGATAGAAGGACCGCGATTTTTTGAAAGTATAGTGAGAGGGAAACATGTTAACGAAGCCGTTACTGTACTATCCAGAATCTGCTCCTTCTGCTCTGCAGCCCATAAGCTAACTGCTGTTATGTGTGCAGAGAAAGCCCTTGGTATAGAGGTGAGTGAGCAGGTTGCAAAACTCAGGGAACTTCTCTATCTTGCAAACCATATAGAGAGTCACTCTCTACATCTCTTCTTTCTGGTATTTCCGGATCTGCTTGGATATCATGATGTAATTGAGATGGGTAAGGACTATCCCGATGTGCTTTCTGCTGCCCTGAAACTTAAGGAAGTTTCAGCAAGGGTTCAGGATATCATAGGCTCCAGATTCATACACGCGGAGAATGTGATACCCGGCGGTTTCTCGAAGTTACCAAGCAGGGAAAAACTGAAAGAGATTGCCAAAGAGTATGAAGAAATCGAAAAACTTGCCGAGATTCCGATGGAGATTTTGATGAGTTTTGAATATCCTGATTATCTCAACAGAGATAGGATTCACATAGCCGTCAAACCTTATGGAGAGGAGTATACGGTCATCGGAAAAGATATAGAAACAAATGATAACGATACTTTCAATCCAGAGAATTATAAGGATGTGTTAAAAGAGAAGGTGGTTTCACACTCCTTCGCAAAGCATGTTTTCTACAAGGGAAAAAGGTTCATGACCGGTGCAATCTCCAGATACACGATTTTCAAGAACCTGATGATTGGTAAGGCAAGAGAGAAAGCCGTGCTGAGAAGCTCTTTGCTGGACCCACGCAACCCATTTTCCAACAACTTTGCACAGGCTGTAGAACTGATGTATTTCATTGATAAATCAAAAAGGCTTGCTGAGGAACTTGCAGAATCCATAAAAGATGAAAGACCTGCCACACCAAGCAAAAGGAGTGGAGATGCCACCGTATGCACGGAGGCGCCGCGCGGCACCCTGATTTACAGCATGAAGATAAAGAACAATACCGTTGTGGATGCAGACATAATAACTCCAACAGCCATGTTTCTGGCTCTCATGGAGGAAGATATAAGAATTGCAGCGGAACACATGTGGAAAGATGGAGAGAAGAATGTGGAAGAAATCTCCAGAAAACTTCAGATGCTGGTGAGAGCCTATGATCCGTGCATATCATGCAGTGTGCACATCTGCCATGTGCGCGAATAAGAGAGTGCTCGTAGCATCCATGGGAAATCCGTTGATAGATTATGATAGTATCGCATACAGGGTTGTTGAATCTCTCCCGGATTTATCATTCATAAGGAAAGTTCACCTTTTTGCTGACCCTCTTTCATTGGTAGCAGTCTACAGAGATGAAGATGGTATCATTCTGGTTGATGTATGCGATTCAGATAAGATTCACGTAATGGATGCAGAAGAGATTTACAGAGTGGAGTCGAAAGGAATATCATCCCATGTTATAGGCATAAGGTCAGCCATGGAGATACTGAACTTGATGAATCACAGAATATCTCACATTCAAAAGATTTTTGTTTTCTTTCCCTCTGGAAAACATAATTCGGAAAAAATGAAATTTTTCTCATCTATGCTGATGGATATAATAAGAGATTTTTCTGCTCGCTGTATCGAGTAACAAGAGTGATGTTTTATACCATGGCGAGAAAGTTATGAGATATAATATTCCGAATTAAGTTCTTTCGAGTGATTCGAGTTTGTCATCAATCACCTTTCCCGATAAGTTTAGAAGTAAACTCTGAAACAAGATCTTGATACCCTAAATGAATTTAGCCCTTCTTCCGGGATGCATTTTCCCTTATTTCCAGATCGAAGTTGAACCTTGCATCGATCCTTCTAGGAGGGAGTAATTTTGGAATAATACACTCTGAACTTTTCTACGCAAAATATATAAATTAAAATCACTTTGAAATTACCTGCTAGGAGAGGGATATAATGGGATGCATACTAGATGATGATCTTATTACCAATGTTAAACTCGATTATATCCAAGATTTTGAGATGATGTTTGGCAGGATGAAATTGGAGAGACCAAGAGAGGCTGCGGCCTACTATACCATTCTTGTCATGGATAATCCAAAAGAATTCTCAGATTTCTTAAGAATATCTGAAAAACTCGCAAATATTACGAGACGACCGCTAGAAGCAGGACGTTCATGTCTCTTCAAGAATGGTTTGATAGCTAAGGTTTTATTTTCCAGTGAGAATAGTGAAGAAGAGTTTGGTAGGGAGAGATATCTTCCTGTGAATCCTAGGGTGATATGGGAAGAGACGAAAGAGAATCTCAAGCCAGTTATAAGCGAAGATACTTATCAGAATATAGAGAAACATATCGACGATATGGTATCAGCGTATAACCAAAATTTCAAGGCCTATGGTATAAAGTTGATGAGGAGTGGAAACGTTACTCTGCAGTACAGTAAAAGATGGATATTCTATGTTATGCTTAGCAACTCCTTAGAGAAAGGAGAAGATCTGAAGATCCACATAGGAAGCGAAAATATATCTGAAGAATCTACGATCAGATATTTGAAAAGATTCCTCGAGTTGAGTAAAAAGGTCAGGATGATTGTTGAAAGGGAAGAAAATCTTCAGCCTGTAATCAAACTAAAGGAGGAATATAGGGACAAGCTCGATGTTAGATATTTCCCAGATGAAATAACCGGTTTGATGAGAAATTTTGTTTTTGGTAAGGAGTTAGCAGTTACCAGTATGAAAATACTATCTGAAGGAGAAGAAACTTCTTACATTGGTACAGCCTATGTGGATCTAGAAGATATAGACGAGTTGAACAGAAAATTCGAGAGTTTATGGAATCTTGCTAAACCTGTCTAAATTTTCTTGAAGAGAGAAGGATAGAGCCATCATCGCTGACGCTATTGCTGAATCTGTTGCTATCGTTACGCCAGGGCAGAGATCTATTATCATATCTGCAAATCTGTATATTCCAGTTGGTATCCCCTCTCTCGAGCCTATGAGGAAATTCGTCCTTTTTTCCTTTATAACCATTTCAGCGAGATCTTTGGAAACTCTGCTAATAGGTCTTCCTTCTGGCTCGAAGACGATTAATTTTTCATTCTTTCTCTCCCTAACAGCTTCGTAGAGATTTTGGACATAAACATCTACCTTCCTGGGCGTATGAGAATATACCTTCCTTTGAATCTTGTATCTGCTTTCGATTCCTTGATATATCCCTTCCAAAAACTCTTTTAGCTCATTGGCCTCACATCTCCCTATTGGAGAGATGATAAGTTCTCCTATTTCAAAGGTTTGAGCCTCTCTCCCTATCCTTATGCCCATCTCCTTTGAAGCCTGGACATTTCCCAGATAGGGCATTTGAAAAATACTAACCTTTCTAAAGAAATTTCTTATTTCTATCTTCTCCTTGCTTTTTTTCTTTGGAAATTCCTTCCCATCAATTACTCCGATATAGGCATAATCTCCTAAGATTTCAACAAAGACCACCTTTTCTGGAAAATCCAGATTAACCTCTTTGTTGGTCTTTTTCCTTATAATATCTCCAACCAAAACATTGACATCTATACTAGAGAAACTATGTTTACCTCTCCTCGTTGTTCTTACCGCAAAACAACCATCTATCTCTCCAATTAATGAATCCAAACTTTCAGATATAGATTTTAGATCTGCCTTGCTCACAATCTTAACTGGAAAAACCTTCTCTGCTTCTGGTAAGCTATCTTTTATAATGTTTGCAGCATCTCTCTTACTCGAGGATACTAAAACCAATCCAGAATAATTCAGAGGTTTTGGAAGAACCTTTGAATCTGGGATTAGATCCTCTATAAGACTAGCGACAATATTTTCATATCCCCTCTTTGTTTTGACTATAACCTTGACTTCTTTGAAATCAAACATCATATCAGATTTAGAATAAACTGGAGAAAGATAAAAAATTCGTAAAGACATTAATATGATACAAACAAATAGCAAGACGCAATCGCTTACAGCTTTTTATCTAATCATAAATCAACTGAAAGAATCTAGAATAGAAAGATGTAAAAATCTGAAGTTTGTCGAGACAGAAATCAAGAAGTTTTTAATTTAACAGAGAAAGAAAATAGGAAAATTACTTGACGAGATGGAAAATCCTTGCACCCCCAAATCTATTTAAATTTTTAAGGGATAAAGAAGAAGGGGAAGGAAAGTGAATAAAGATATCACCCTCGTATTGGGGCTGGTGATCATATTTCTAATAGCCCTAACAGGATGTACAGAAACACAAACTGAAAATGCACTGCCACAGACACCATCAGGAGAACAACAAGAGGAAACACAGAATCTTAAACCCGTAGCTATCATAAATGTAGATAAAACAAGTGGTGATGCACCATTAACCGTTACTTTTGATGGCTCTCAGAGTTATGATCCAGATGGAGAGATAGTGAACTATACATGGTATTTCCCAGCAGAATTGGATAAAAGACAGAAAATAGAGAATAGCACAAGATATGGAAAAACAGTATCCCATACATTTTTTGAAAGTGGAAAGAAGATTGTGGAATTAAGAGTTATAGATAACAACGGATCTTCTGCATGGGCTGAAATCAATATCACAGTCAATGAAGCACCACAATTAGGATCAAGAATGAATCCAGCACCAATAGGAACATCTTTGATATATAATGTAACAGATAGTTGGCTCTATGGAGATTATTCTGTTAAAATAACAGTTTTGCAAGTCATAAGGGGATCTCAAGCATGGCAGATGATACATGATGCAAATATGTTTAATGATCCGCCAGAACAGGGATATGAGTATATTCTTGCAAAAATTAGATTTGAATATCTCTGGAACTCAGATCCAAATCAAGATATAGATATATCGCAATATTCCTTCGATGTCTTTTCAGAGGATGGTGTAAAATATGATGAGCCGATAATTGTTGCACCAGATCCACAACTATCTACAACTCTCTATCCCGGTGGAATCAAAGAAGGATGGGGAGCATATCAGGTTGCCATAGATGATGAGCATCCATTACTCGTATATGATCAAATACATGGTGGTGTATGGTTCAAACTATACTATTAAATGGAAGGGAGGAAAATAGCTCGTGATCAAAAAAGTGGCAAAAATAGGCTCTTTTAATCAAAATCTAAGATGGAAAAGAGATGCTCCCGCCGGGATTTGAACCCGGGTCTACGGCTCGAGAGGCCGTTATGATTGGCCGGGCTACACCACGGGAGCATCATCCTCCAGAAGATACTCTTATCAAGGTTATCTCTTCTTCATTCCCTATGTACTCGTCTATGGGTATGGGTTTCTTTCCCTTGAGAACTATTACTTCGTCTGGTCTGAGATTCAAGGATCTTACTAGATCTTCTGCTTTCCCATCAAAGTCCTTTCTGATTCTCTTGTTCTCTGGTAACAGCTTTATCTCCATGAACCGATAGGGTAATATAAAACCCTTAGATTAAATTTTTGTAGAGCTGGGGTAGCCTAGCCAGGCCAAGGCGGCGGCCTCGAGAGCCGCTGGTGCAAGGGCACCACAAGGGTTCAAATCCCTTCCCCAGCGCTTGTTACAGCACATTTATTAATAACCTATACTCTACTGAAAACAAGATGGAGGGTGAGGAGAGAGCGAGAGTCATCAGTAGTTTACCCTTTAATCCGAAAATAGCCTATTTTTCAATGGAGATATTTGTTGATAGTAAGATTCCAACATACAGTGGTGGTTTGGGTGTTTTGGCTGGAGATATGATAAGAACATTTGCTGATCTTAACATCCCAGCAGTTGCTGTAACTCTATTGTCTGAAAAAGGTTATTTTTATCAGGAAATAACAGAAGATGGCAGACAGATAGAAAAACCAGAAGTCTTCGATCCCAAAGAGCATCTTGTACTTATAGCAAAAGATGTAACTGTTAAGATAGCTGGAACCGATGTTAAGGTGAGACCTTGGTGTTACTTTGTGAGAGGAATATCTGGTTACAAGGTTCCTGTTATTTTTTTGGATACGAATCTGGAAGAGAATGGTAAATGGGAAAGGAAGCTAACAAGTTATCTTTATGGTGGTAACTCAGATTACAGGCTCGGACAGGAGATCATCCTGGGCATAGGAGGGATGAAGGTACTGAAAGCTCTAGGATTTTACTCCATCTATCGCTTTCATATGAATGAAGGGCATGCCAGTTTTTTAGCTCTCGAACTGTACAAAAGAACAAAGAATGTCGATTTTGTTAGGAAACAGTGCGTATTTACAACCCATACACCTGTCAGAGCGGGACATGATCTATTCGACTTGGATAAGGTTCTGCACTTCCTCGAAGATTTTCCCGATGAGATTATTCCCAACGTTACGACAGATGGAAAGCTAAATATGACAAAGCTAGGTATGTTCTTCAGCCATTACATAAATGGAGTTGCGAAGAAGCACAGGGAAACTTCCATGGGCATGTTTCCCCACTATTCTATTGATTCTATAACGAATGGAGTACATTCCTTAACATGGGTATCAGAACCTTTTCATGAGATATTTGATAAATACATGCCCGGCTGGCGTATGGATCCTTACATACTAAGGTCTGCTTCAGGAATACCAAATGACGTGATATGGAAAGCTCATCTTAGAGCTAAAGAAAAACTGATCAAGTTCGTGAATGAGAGATTTGAACAAAACTTTGATATGGATAAATTCACTATAGGTTTTGCTAGGAGGATGACAGCCTATAAGAGACCTTATCTCCTTTTTTATGATCCAGAAAGGCTAAGAAAACTGGGTGAGAAGTTCGGTGGTCTACAGATTGTATATTCTGGAAAGGCACATCCCAAAGATGTTGAGGGAAAGGAAATCATAACGAGAGTCATAAAGATCGGAAAAAGCTTGAAGCCTGAAATCAAGTTCGTATTTATCCCAAATTACAACCCAGATATAGCTAAGCTATTGGTGAGTGGCGTAGATCTCTGGTTGAATACTCCAAGAATACCAATGGAAGCATCTGGTACATCAGGTATGAAGGCTGCTCATAATGGAGTTCCTCAACTCAGCACTCTCGATGGATGGTGGAAAGAAGGATATATAGAGGGTGTTACCGGATGGGCGATAGGTAGAGAGGATCAAGAATCCGATGATGCGAGAGATAGTAGAGATATGTACGATAAGCTCGAGTATAGAATATTGCCCGTATTTTACAAGTATAGGGAAAGGTGGACAGAGATAATGAAAAATTGTATAGCCTTAAACGCTTCTTTCTTCAACACGCAGAGGATGGTTGAGCAATATGTATTGAACGCTTATTTCCTATAACGATAGAGATATATATTTGATAAGAAATTTGGGTTTTGTAATTTTTAATTTGTGTGGAGGTAGGAATGAGTGTAACAAAGATGTTTGGTGAGAGTGCAGGTAAGATATGGAGATTCTTGGAAGAGAAAGGGAGATGTTCCGAATCTAAAATCAAAAGGAAAACAAAGCTTAGCAATGAGGAATTCTATGGCGCTATTGGCTGGCTCGCGAGAGAGGACAAGATAAGAAAGTTTGGTAGATTTTATGAGCTTGGCAATACCAATCTTGTCTGGGATATAGGCAGCAGAGCAGGGAAGGTCTGGAGAACTCTCAACATATGGGGAGAACTCACAGAGGATGAACTCGCAGAGCTTCTGGATATGGATAAAAAAGAAGTGCTGTCTGCTCTCGGCTGGCTTGCGAGAGAAGATAAGGTTGAGTTTGTTAACGGAAAATGGATGTTAAAGTGAAGGAGAAAAAGGAATGAAAATCGCCATGATAGGATGGGAATACCCGCCTTTCAAGGTGGGTGGTCTCGGTACACATTGTTACTATTTAACACGCTCTCTCGCCAAACTTGGTGTCAAAATTGATTTTTTGCTCCAAAAGTTAGCAAGGAGAATAGAAAGAGCGATTTGGAGAATCTGAGGATAATTGATGTGGGAGAAACAGTCATCTATCCTTACGGAACAGAGACCAAGACTATAGATGGAGATTTCTTCACAGCAGTGGAAAAATTCAATAAACTATGCTATGAAAAGGTGAACGGAAATTATGACCTCATACACTGTCATGACTGGTTAACAGCAAATGCAGGAATAATGCTTAAGGAAAAACTGGGAATACCTCTCGTTCTGACGGTACATTCAACAGAATATGATAGAAGTGCCAACCTCAATCCGAATCCATGGTTCATAGATATAGAGAGGAATGCCATGGAAAAGGCTGACAGAATCATAGCAGTGAGTCATTACACAAAGAGAATCATTGTTGAGAGATACGGGATAGATGAGAACAAAATCAGAGTCGTACACAATGGTGTGAAACCGATAGGTGAACATGGAGAAAAGAAAAAGATTGTTCTTTACCTTGGCAGGCTAACCATGCAAAAGGGTGTGGAATTTTTCCTGAGGGCAGCGAAGAAGGTTCTTGAAAAAGAGGATTGCTCTTTTGTTGTTGCTGGAACCGGTGATATGCTCCCCCAGCTGATACATCTCTCTATAGCCCTCGGTATAGCAGATAAGGTGATGTTTACCGGCCCTCTAACAGAGGATGAGGTGAAGCACATCTACAGAATATCATCTGTATATGTGCTTCCATCTGTGAGTGAACCATTTGGTATAACCGCTCTTGAAGCCATATCTGCAGGCACTCCTGTAATAATATCAAAAAGCTCCGGTGTGGCAGAGGCTCTGAGAAACTGTTTAACCGCCGATTTCTGGGACGTTAATGAGATGGCAAACAAAATCGTCGCTCTTCTAAGATATGATGCTCTCAGGAAGACTCTAAAGGAGAATGCCAAAAAAGAATTGAGATTTCTCACATGGGATAGGGCAGCGAGAAAAACCTTAGAAGTCTACCAGGAGGTGGTTAGTTAATGCCCTGCGTGTGTTTCTATTTTGAGGTGCATCAGCCGTTCAGGCTGAACAGATTTTCTGTTTTCCATATCGGAGAGCAGATAGATCCATTTGAGACATATTTCAACCATAAACTGAACAGAGAAATATTCGAAAGGGCAGCAAGAAAATGTTATCTCCCAGCAACCCAGCTATTTCTTGATATCTCAGATGAACTTGGTAGAGATTTCAAGGTTTCTTTCAGCTTAACCGGCACATTCATGGAGCACTGTGATGCATTTGCTCCTCAGGTTCTCGATAATTTTAAAGAACTCTTCAGAAGGGGTAATGCTGATCTCATTGGAGAGACCTATTATCATTCTCTCTGCAGTTTATTCGATGACCTCAGCGAATTCAGGGACCAGGTTAATCTCCATATCAAAACGTTGATGGAGAGATTTGGGTGTAGACCAAAGGTCTTCAGAAATACAGAGGCGATATTTGACAACAGGATAGCAAAAGAAGTTGAAAAGATGGGATTCAAAGGAATAATAACAGAAGGTACTGAAAGGGTTCTCGGCTGGCGCTCGCCCAATTATCTTTATCGAGCGAAAGATACAAATCTCAAAGTTCTTCTCAGAAACTACAGGTTGAGCGATGATATAGCATTCAGATTCTCAGCAAAAGACTGGGTCGGCTTTCCATTAACCGCGGATAAATTTGCAAGCTGGATAGCGAGTTGTGAGGGTCAGGTGGTTAACATCTTCATGGACTTTGAGACGTTTGGTGAGCATCAGTGGCCAGAGACGGGGATATTCGAATTCCTGAGACATCTTCCTGCAGAGATACTCAGATTCGAGAACAACAGATTCGTAACCGTTAGCGAAGTCGTGGATATGTTTGAGCCCGTTGGTGAAATAGACGTTCCATTTGCCATATCCTGGGCTGATACAGAGAGAGATGTATCTACATGGCTTGGCAATGACATGCAGATAGCCTGTTTTAATGAACTGAAAGAACTTGGCAGAAAGATAAAAGAGAAGAGAGATGAGAGATTACTCAAGATATGGCGACTTCTGCAAACATCGGACCATCTCTACTATCTATCAACGAAAGGGTTTGCAGATGGGGATGTCCATAAATACTTCAACCCCTATTCGACGCCTTACGAGGGATTCATTAACTATATGAATATCCTGCAGGATTTGAAACAGAGGGTATAATTAAGGTGAGGAGATGAAGATTGTACATTTCTCATGGGAGTTTCCTCCAACGATAGTTGGTGGACTCGGAACTGTAGCGATGGAACTATCAAGTATGCAGGTTAAGATGGGCAACGAGGTTGTGGTTTTCACTCTAAACAAGGATAACAAACTGATAACCACAGATAACTTTAAGGGTGTAGAAGTTCACAGACCGATGATTTCAGATTTTTCATCAACCTTTTTTCTATTTGCTGATGATGAGTTAAGAAAGTGGGGTGAAGGTTTCAGATTCTTTGCAGACGTTGTTACATATAATATTCTGTCGGCATCAAAACTTGTAAATCTACTTGTTAGAAAGTATGGTAGGGCTTTCGATATAATACATGCCCACGACTGGCTTGTAATAATGGCAGGAATAAGCGCATAAAAGGAACTTGGAATTCCGCTGATATTTCATATTCATTCCACAGAGAAAGGCAGAACCATGGGAAGGGGCTCCAAGATTATAGAAGAAATGGAATATGCTGGTGGCGAGGAAGCGGATTGCGTGATAACTGTATCGGAAGCGATGAGAGATGAGCTTTACAGCATGGGATTCTCTCCAAGGAAGATAAGGGTGTGCTGGAACGGCGTTGATCCTGAGAAGTACAATCCAGCGAGAGTGAGTGAAGAAGAAAGATTGACGTTACGAGAGCTCTACGGGATCAAAAATGATGAAAAGATGATATTATTTATAGGCAGGCTGGTTGGCGTAAAAGGCGCTGATAATTTGGTAAAGAGTATGCCAATGGTTCTGGAGGAATTTCCGAAGACGAAGCTCGTTATACTTGGTACAGGAGATATGGCTGAGTACATCAGGTTGCTGATAAAAAGTATAGGTCTTCAGGATGAGGTCATACTGAGGGAGGAGTTTGTGTCAGAGGATGAAAGGATTAGACATTATGCAGCAGCAGACCTTGTAGCTTTACCATCTCTGTATGAGCCCTTTGGAATAGTTTGCACAGAGGCGATGGCAATGGAGAAACCCGTGGTGGTTGGAGCAAGGGGTACATCCGGAATGAGAGAGCAGGTCATACCTTCTGGAGAAGAGCAGTGTGGTATCCATATAAATCCCTATGATCCAAACGATATAGCGTGGGGAATAAAGGAGATTCTGGGTAGAGAGGATTGCGGTGCATGGATGGGTAAGAATGGAAGAAGGAGAGTTTTAAAATACTTCAGGTGGGATCAGGTTGCAGAGAGGATACTCCAGATATACCAAGAGGTTCTTTCAAGATGATTTGCTGAAAGAGATTGGTACCAGAGTATCTCCTTTATTTGGAGAGATAGTACCATCTAACGACAGAGAGTGGTTGCTCACGAATGGTCTTGGTGGTTATGCATCGACAACCTTAACGGGCAATCTAAGAAGAAAGTTTCATGGATTGCTGATAGCAAGCCTATCTGCGCCGGTGAAAAGATGGGTTTTTGTTTCCAATATAGAAGATGAGATTTACATCGATGGCATTCCTCAGAGATTTGAGAACCAGATGTTCGAACTTTTGCCTCTCCCTAAATTTACATGTGATTTTGGAAAGATCATTATAGAGAAGAGCTTTGTGATGCCCTATCGAGAGAATACACTGATAATAAGATACAGGTCTCTGGATGGATCCGACTTCAAGATGAGGATAAAACCTGTTGTGAATTCAAGGCATTTTTACGACCTCAATGGCGGCGGCGTGAAATTTAGTGCTTATATTGAGGATAGAAGGATTTCGGTGAAACCTGACAACATAGATAAGCGTTTGAATATAATCTGCAACTTTGCGGAGTTTAAAAGAAATTTTGTGTGGAGAGAGCTCAGATACGATATTGACAAAGAAAGGGGTGAAGGCTGGATAGATCACGGGCTGGAGATTGGAGAAATTGAATTGGAAAGTGAGAAAGGGGAAGCTTATGTTGTATTCACTGTAGAAGATAAGAGCTACAATCCAGAACTGGAAATGAAGAGAGAGATTGAGAGGAGGAAAGGTATCATCGACAAATCTGGTTTACCTCGTGAGATGCTTCCTCTGCTTTTAGTTGCGGATAGTTTTACTGTTGAAAGAGCTGGTTACACTACCATCATAGCCGGTTATCACTGGTTCGCAGACTGGGGGAGAGACTCTCTCATTTCTTTACCAGGTCTTTTGCTTGTGACAGGGAGATTTGGAGATGCGAGGTCCTTGCTTTTGAATCTTTCAAGATACATGCATAAAGGGCTTGTACCGAATGCATTTACGGAGAGGGAGAATGCTCCAATATACAATTCTGTGGATGCATCTCTGTGGTTTGTGGATAGAGTTTACCAGTATCTGAAATACACAAACGATATGGAACTCCTGAAGGACATCTGGCCTAAACTTGTTTCAATGGTGGAATATTTTGAAAAAGGTACGCTCTTTGACATAAAGGTCGACGAGTATGGTCTACTTTATCATGGACCCGGTTTAACATGGATGGACGTGAAGATCGGAGACGAATACATCACTCCCAGGGCTGGAAAGGCGGTGGAGATACAAGCTCTCTGGTACAATGCTCTCAGGATAATGGAAAAACTTTCCTTCCTCCTTGGTGATGAAAGGAATGAACATTACCATGACCTGGCGGAGAGCGCAAGGAGATCTTTCCATGAGAAGTACAGAGAGTTCTGTGATGTCCTTGATGGTGATTTCTCGCTGAGGCCAAACATGATATTCCTGCCTTCTCTTGACTTTATCATGATAGGTCATGATCTTTCGCGCAGGATAGTTGAGGTCATTGAAAAGGAACTTTTAACCCCATATGGGCTCAGGACGCTGAGTAGAAATGACCCCAGATACAAGCCAAGCCTGATAGGGGATTACAACAAGGATATCGCATATCACAACGGCTGCGTCTGGCCGTGGCTTCTGGGATTTTTTGTGAGAGCGTATTTGAAGGTAAAGGGATACAGCAAGGAGAACAGGCTGTCTGCGTTGAGGAGGTTTGTGCTACCGTTGATGGGCAATCTCATTGAAGGATGTGTAGGAAGCATAAATGAGATTTTTGATGGGGATTATCCACATCTCCCTCGAGGCTGTATATCTCAAGCATGGAGTGTTGGGGAACTGCTGAGATGCATTGTTGAGGATATCTTTTACATAAGACCAAAATATGAGGAACTTTTCAGATCCTGCTGACCTTGTAATGTTATTCCTCAAAATACTCTACTTGGACTTTCTTTTCTCCTTTTTATCAAAAGTTCGATTAAACCAGGCGTTATAATCGCTTTGTTATTTAGGATTATATATCCAAAAGGAAGAATAGTAGACTCACCGTCTCCGTATTTGATTTCAACACTGTCTGCAACTTCTATATTCTCTATCTTTTCTCCAGAATAGACAAGCATGATCATCAAAACCGCACCATCTATGCTGAGTTGTTTCTTTCCCAAATTTCTTCTCTCTGCTTGAGGCAGGCGAGATGATATCAATTCTTTCGTTCTACCCTTCGGTGGATAATCGCCGCAGATACCACCCACAACAAAGTATCTGTATTTATCAAAATCTTCAGTCCTTAAAGGTGTATCTGCAGAAGGATCCAAAATTATAGTTTCTTCGGGCTTAACTAAATCGACAAAAGACCCGGGATAAATTTTTCCAAACTGTTCCAATCTTCTATCGTTGATATTTGTGAAAATAATATTCCCCATCGCTATCTTGGAAGCATGTTTGTATTCTAATAAAACCCACTCAGTAATGGGTTCGCAGTTTTCTATGATTATAATGGGCAATTCCATACTTCCACTTTAAGGAAATAAATGTGCCTCTACGTCGTCAAGGCGGATCATTGCTCACCGCCTCTCCCTGCGTAGAGGCAATATAATTATGATTTAATATTTAAAAATGATTTTGCATTCCAAAACCAGATGGGAGAAGAATTATCTTATGTTGATGAGATAATGGAGATTTTGAAGAAAGAGCTTAGAGATTATGAGGATTTTCAGAATCAGAAGTGGAAAAAGATAGAGAAAACTCCTTTCACGGTTTTGATATCATGTTTACTCAGTTTGAGAACAAAGGATGAAGTAACGATAGAATCTTCAATAAGATTGCTGAGCAAGTATAGAACACCGAAAGATATGGCTAAGGCTGATGTAAAAGAAATAGAGAAACTCATATATCCAGTTGGATTCTATAAAACAAAGGCAAGAAGGATAAAAGAGATATCAAAACTCTTAGTTGAGAATTACAACGGAAAGGTTCCGGATAGTTTCGACGAGTTAATCAAGATAAAAGGTATAGGCAGAAAGACAGCAAACATAGTTATGATGTATGGATATGATAGGGAAGATTATCTAGCCATAGATACTCATTGTCACAGAATACCAAACAGAATAGGTTGGATAAAAACGAAGACTCCAGAGGAAACCGAAAGAGAACTAAAGAAGAAACTGCCAAAGAAATACTGGAAAGATTTCAATCATTTATTTGTAAGATTTGGGCAGAGGATATGCCTACCAATATCGCCAAAATGTAGCGAATGCCCTATAGAGAAATTTTGTAAAAAGATTGGTGTGGATAGACATAGATAATTAATCCTTTTTGGTGAGCAGACTAACAAAGATAACCAAGAAAAATGAAATCAGAAATGCAGGAAGCATTCCAGGGATAGGAGGATACAAGAGGTATTTTCCTCCAAGTTTATCCCAAGCTATGACTGTTATGGTCCCAGATATCATACCTGCAAGGGCGCCTTCTCTGGTTGTTTTTCGCCACCATAGAGACAGAAGAATCACAGGTCCTAGAGAGGCAGCAAGACCACCCCATGCAAACGCTACCAGAAGATAAATAACTCCACCCTCTATTGCTAGAATAAACGCTATTACAGCTAACACCAGAACAACTATTCTACTCATCATCAGTAATCTCTTCTGATCAGCATCTTTCCTGATTAGCTTATGGTAGACATCTTCAACAATAGCTGATGCTGCAACAAGAAGTTGAGAGTCTGCAGTGGACATTATTGCAGCTGTTATAGCAGCTATAACAATACCTGCAAACCATCTTGGTAATAACTCTAATGCTAATGCTGGCATCACTCTTTCTGGATCTGCTAGACTTCCAAAATACGCTAATCCAGCCAGTCCTACAATTACAGCTCCCCACAAGCTTACCAATGCCCATGTTACGCCTATTGCAGTGCTTTCTCTCAACTTCTTCCTATCTCTTATAGCCATGTATCTAGTCAAAATATGGGGCTGACCAGTGTATCCTAGCATCCAAGATAAACTTCCAGCTATGAAAATCAGAGATGCAAAACCAGAAAAGCTAAAGGTTATCGAAGAGAAAGAAGGATTCATAGACCCTATTGTTGAAAATAGCTTACCTAATCCCCCAATCTTCATTATCGCAACTACTGGAAGAATAAGCAATATCGCAACCATTAGCAAACCTTGGAAAACATCCGTCCAAGCAACCGCAAAGAAGCCACCTGTCATAGTATAGAATGTCAGTATCACAGCCCCTAAGATTAAAGATGAGCTGTAATCCCATCCGAAAGTTTCACTTATTATCTTTCCCCCTGCAACAAATTGGGCAGATACGTATGAAACCATGAACAGTGCTATTATAGAGGTTGATACTGCCCTTATCAAATGGCTTTTGTCAGCAAACCTATCTTCAAGATAGTCTGGTATGGTTATTGATCTGAGTTTTTCAGTATAGTATCTAAGCTTGTCAGAGATTCCTATCCATCCCAATAATGTTCCCAATGCACAACCTATGGCTACCCACAGAGAGGAAATGCCATACATAAATGCTCTTCCAGGTAAACCCAGAACGAGCCATCCACTCATATCCGAAGCTTCCGCACTTATAGCTACAGGTAAAACTCCTAACTTTCTACCTGCTATCAAAAAATCATCCAAACTCTTGCTTAATCTAGCTGTGTATATCCCTATGACTATCAGGACTATAAGATAAAGGATAAAGGCTAGGGTTAGAGTATCGATCATGATCTTGTTTTGTAGAGATAAATACCTAGGAGGAGGATTATGAGTAGAGCAGATATCACCAGAAAGAGAATAGATGCTTGATAGTTTACCTTGGCAGCAATTATTTCTGTTTGAATCTTTTCCTCGGTCAGGGGATCTAAGGCAAAAACTCTCCCTGCAAACCCTATGAACAGCTTGTTGTCTGTCACAATGGGCGAGGATGTTACAGGGGTTGTCAAGAAGTTCATGGTGTTATCATCTATCGAGTATCTTGCTGAGAAGAACCATTCACATATTCCAGTTGTTTTATTTACAGCATATAACCTACCATCATCTGATCCAAAGAACACATAGTCTCCATATACAAATGGCGAGGACCTTATTGCTCCATTAGTTGAAAAGTTCCATATCAGAGAACCATCTTCTGCAGATATTGCATACAAGTTGTTATCCATCGAACCTATGTATATGATACCATCCTTTAAGTAGGGTCTCGTATCTATGCCCCATCCACATCTGAATTTCCATTCTATGGCTCCATCTTTGATGTCTACAGCGTAGAGATTCCCATCCCAGCACGGGATGAATACTTTATCATCATATATAAGAGGTTTCTCGGTTACAACACCATCGAGAGATAGGATCCATATCGCATTTCCATCCTTGTCTATAAAGTCACAATCTCTACCATCCGCTACGAATATCTTATCGCCATATATCTCTACATATGCTGGATAGTCTCCAGCATCCAATTCTTCTATAAGATTCCCTGCAGAATCAAAGATGTATATTTCGCCATCATAACATCCAACAGCGATTAGATCTTTGCTCATATCAACTGAAGATACCCTCTTGTTATCTACTAGATCTACCAATTTCTTACCCTCGCTATCAAGAATCAAACTTCCATTCTCGTATCCAACTATTACCTTCCCGTCCAGATAATCCAGATCCTCAGCTTCTCTGAACTCCTTTCTCCATTCGATTAACCCTATATCTTTATCCAAAGCTAGCAACTCATTTCTTGTTAAAGCGTATATGTACTTGTCTCCATTGACAATCTTCGGAGAAACATCGTTTCTCTCATCCTTATCCACAACCATACTCCACGCAACTCTCGGAGAAAGCATCTTTTCTTCTAATCTCATAGATCTTGGTAATCTTTCTATCATATCTTTTTCAGACAACCCAAATATCCTGACCCATCCGGCTGGCTCAACGTTTGGCGGCGCCTCAAGATAATTATCTATACGTAGCTCAGTTGCATTCCAAGTTTTCCCTTCAGTATTTCCCCAGAATGCCCATAACCCATTTTCCTTAACCAGATAAGAGTCTGTAACCTTACAATCAGATGCATAATCTCCAATTGGAGGCGTTGACATTATCCTTTTTACAACCTCGACATCTATCTTTCCGTAGTATTTTTTGCCAAGTTCCTCAAACTTGAGATCTCTGTCGCATGGGTAATACTTTCTAGTATAGTATTGATATCCCTCTGTTTTGAATATTATATGGAAAAGCTGGAATAATCTGCCTTGATATATTGCCGCTAGTCTTAACTGCTCTGCCCTAACCTTTTCGTCCATCAGATTGTTTGCAGACCAGTAAAATCCATCCCGAGTTCTCCAGACCTTATATCTGTAAAGTCCGAGATCCAGTCTAGCTATCTCTCCTGTTTTGGTATCTCCAATTAGCCATACTGCTGGCCATACTCCGTTGCTGTTATGTCTAAGAGTATAGATAACGTCATCAATGCTGTTGCTATATTGTATAGCCTTTCTAGTTCTAACAGCTAGAGAGAGACCACTCTTGAACCATGGTCCCTGAGATGCGTATGTGGTATCGATAAATACTATACCATTCTCATTCTGGTAGAAGTTTTCATCACTCCAAATGTATCCCGGAGCGGTACTCATCTGGAATCTGTAACCACTACTCGGATTTACGTCCAGTATAACATTCCATCTCTGCGCTATGTAATATGGGAACCACCAGCTTACGGCACCAAAGAAGGTTGACTGAGCAATAACAATCTGACCATTTGTTGTTGCATTTCCTGTTGCTATAAAACCACTACATAAATCTACTGGAGGTTGAGAGAGCATTTCTTTGACAAATTCCATCTCATACTTTTCATTTAACTTTGGCACCACTCTTCTTAACGATTCAAACAGAGTTTTTAGAGGATGTATCCCTTTTTGGGGATTTGTTAATTGTTGCATGGTTTCGTACATCTCGTTGAGATTCAAGATATCCTCATAGGTTACATCTCTCCCAAATATCTTTACTCCTCTCGCTTTGACACCATCAGCTATTCCTCTTATCTCTTCCTTGTACTCAGGAGGAAAATCGGGCCAGAATACCTTCATTGCCCTTCTCTTGCAGAAGTTCCACCAAAGCTCGGAGGTTTTGTTGTATAGGCTTGTGCTTGGCTGACCCGTAAACATCCCTACTATCGGCATTTTGTGAACAATGTTACTCCATCTGGTTATCATATCGGCTATCTCATGAGCCAAAAGATATCCATGCTGAAAACCCCTCTCATAGGGATCTCCTTCTATGTATACATAGATCCACCCTCCGACGTTGTATCTATAGCCTCTGTTTATTGAGAGAGCACTTTCTGTAAAGGAAATTTTTGCATCTGTTTCTTCGTGTCCCAAGGAGATAGTTATTGGGGAGAGAATGAAAGCAGACAAGATTATAACAACTGCCTTATACATCCTATACCACCGATCCTCCCAATTTATAAATGCATACTGTTCTTTTCTATCAACTAGCTTATATATTAAATTTTCCTTAAAAATTAGTGCCTCTTGAAATAAAAAACATACTTTGTTGGTATCCTTCTCTTAATCCCTGACCTATATCCACATTTCCTACATATAAATTCTGTTTTTGTAATCTCTCCCCAAATGTCCTTCCTACCTATTACCTCTATCCTATTGTCGCAAACAGGACATCTATCCAGATTGAATATATCCCTACTTTCCCTCGTAAGTATTTTTAGATTTACAATCCCGCTATCTATTGCAATCTTTCTCAATCTTCTCTCACCTACCGATTTTCCTCTCAAAAGCTTGGATAACAATTCCTTTAATCTCCTCTGGGACGATATCACTTTATGTTCCTTTGATATACTAGATAATGCTTCGACTATCTCTTGCTGAGAAGCAAAATTTCTTTTCATTCAAATTACTAAAGTTTAATTACCTACTTCAAGGTTTTGATAAGATCTGTTCTTGTTACGATTCCATGTAGTTTTTCCTCGACTATGGGTAAACAGCCTATATTTTTCTCGAGCATACGCTTTGCAGCATCCTTAATTTTAATATCTGGCTTCGCAGTTATGGCTGGTGAGTTCATTGCATTCTCTACACTAAGTTCCTCTATCTGATGTTTTTGATGCCTATAAGGAATACTTCTCTTCAAATTAGCGAAAGCTCTTGCTATATCCATTTCTGCTATTATCCCTAAGACCTTACTCTCTCGCACAACAGGCAATCTTGCTATGTTGTTTTCAATCAATAACCTCCTAGCGTGTATAACCCTATCACTTGGCTCGACCGTTATCACATTCCTGGTCATTATTTCCTTTACTAACCCCTCACTTTTGACAAGAGGTAGCAGATCCGCTTTTGTGACAACGCCTACAAGTTTATCATTTTCCAAGACAGGAAGCATGGTCAAGCCGGGAAGACCAACAGTTCTTATTATCTCTTTAACCGGCGTATCAGGACTAACGGTATCAAAATCTCTAACCATCACAGAAGAAGCATGTAGATGGGCAGGGTTTACGTCTCTTTTTCTAAGAGAACCCAACTTATAGGCTATTTCCCCATCTGTGACAATCCCCACAAGTTTTCCATCTTCTAGTACAGGGATTTTTGTTATATCATGCTTTTCCATTAGATATAATATGTGCTCCAAATCCGCGTTTTTATCTACATATATCACATCCTCTGTCATTATATCTCTAACTTCCAACTCCTCCATCTAAAAACCTCCTCTATCCCTCCCTACAATCCTCACACAAAAACTTACCATCTATCTCAACTAGGTCTGCCGATAATTTTCCACACCCCTCGCATTTCCCGAATATCGATATCTGAGAGGAGACAGTAGGTAAAGCCCCCTCGATTAAGCTCCACTCCTTGCTTATCTCCAGAAGCGCTGGAGAAATCCTAAAAAGGTCTTTCTCAGTCACGATGCCTGTAAGCTTACCCTTCTCAACAACAGGCAATCTTCTTATGTTATGTTTACTCATTATTTTCATCGCATCTTCTATTGTTACATAGGGATCTATGGTTATCAAAGGTGTACTCATAACTTCTTCTACCTTGACCTTATTGGCATCCCTTCCCTCAGCAACTACTTTTCCAAGTATGTCGCTCTCAGTTATTATTCCTATGGGCTTCCTTTTACTTATGACGATACTGCTTCCCACCTTATTTTTCCTCATGGATTTGGCTACTTTTTTCACAGTATCTGATGGAGAGCATGTTAAAATCTTTGTCCTCATTGCTTCCTTCACTAGCAAATCTCTTTTCATCTTATCTCAATATCTGGAAAACCATTAAAATACTTTTTTTATTAAGTAAAATAGATGTCTGCTAGCAATTATGAGAGAGAATTGAGATCGATACTCAGGGGCGATAAAGAAACTATAGAGATTGTAACAAAAACATGTTCTGAAGACGAGAGGAAGAAATATTCCAAGATACTAGAAAGACCCTTCGCTACAGTAAGGGCGGCAGGCTCTTATGGAGTGGATTTAGTTGCAGTGAGGGGCGATATCTCCATGTTAATAGAGATTAAATCAAGCATATCTGACAAGATACATTTCAGTAGTGTGAAAGGAAAACTTCAAAAGCAAGCCCAGAAAATGAGAGAAGAATGTGAGAGGGCCAAAGTTTTGCCAGTATATGCGTTTAGATTGAAGAAACAGAGAGGAGATGCATGGAGATTGTTCACTCTTGATATGGAGGGTCTTGAGGGTAAGGCGAAAGAAATACATGATAAATTACCAAAACTCAAACTCACAAAAGATCGAAATCTCATTATGAAATGGAGTGAAGGTTTACCTCTCTCAGAATTTATAGACATGCTAGCAAAATAACAAAGTATTTAGATTCCTATTCTATTTCTCTGAACATGAAAATATTGATAGCGTATGATGGCTCAGATTCTTCAAAGAAGGCCGTAGAGCTTGTCGGGAAGATAGCAAAGGAAGATGATGAAGTCATTCTACTAACCGTCATACCTGCAGAGCTATTGTCATCGACATTCACAAAGATGCTTCTGCCAACCATAGATTTAAGTTCCGTAGCAAAGGATAGCTCTTTCAAGGAAAGGGCAGAGGAAACGCTAAGAGAGGCTGCCAAAAAGATAGAGAATAAGGTTGCAAAAATTGAAACAATAGTTGAGACGGGAGATCCTGCTGACGAGATACTGGTTACAGCCAAGAGCAAGGCATGCGATCTCATAGTAGTTGGTTATAAAGGCTATGGAAGAGAAGGAAGATTTCTCATCGGAAGTGTAACAGATAAAGTAGTCAGGCATGCATACTGTTCTGTAATGGTAGTGAGATAGAGATATGCACCCGTCTGAAGAAATAAAATTCGAGAAGAGTACAAGCCTCAAGAACAAAAGAATTTGCCTCTGTTTAACTGGTAGTGTAGCCTGTGTAGAATCCTTCTATCTTTGTAGAGATCTGATAAGGCACGGTGCAGAGGTAAATGTTTTCATGACAGAATCTACAACAAGGCTGATACATCCAGATCTTATGGAGTTCGCATCTGGTAAAAAACCAATTTTAGAATTGACAGGAAGGACAGAGCATATCACTTTATGTAGCGATTGTGATCTGGTGATTGTTTCTCCATGCACAGCGAATACAATATCAAAGATTGCCCTCGGAATAGCGGATAATCCTGTTACTACATGCGTAACTACGGCTCTCGGTTATGGAATACCCGTAATTATAGTACCTGCTATGCATCTCTCTCTGATGAAAAACAAAGCTGTGGAAAGAAATATTAAGAAACTCGAGAGGTTAGGCTGTAAGGTCTTGAAACCTAGAATTGAGAAAGAAAGAGCAAAAATAGCAGATAGAGAAATGATAATCGCGAATGCTATAAGATTGGTTGGCAAGAGAGATCTAGAGGATAAAAATATTCTTATTATAGGCGGAGCAAGTGCGGAAAGGATAGACGATATAAGAGTCATAACAAACAGAAGCTCTGGAAAATTTTCTATAGAGCTTGCGAGAGAGGCATTCGAGAGAGGAGCAAACGTTGAGCTATGGTATGGCTGGATGAAAGAAAAGATACCATCCTACATTAGAACGAAAGAGTTCGAGAGCGTTAAAGATCTTTCAGATATGGTAAAATACACCAAAAAATTTGATTTTATAATAGTCTGTGCAGCCCTCTCTAATTACATTCCTAGAGCTTTGGATGGGAAGATACCATCAGGAATAAAAGGTTTAACACTGGATTTGGAAACAGCCCCTACGATTATAGACGAGATCAGAAAGATCTGCAAGAAGGGAAAAATTATAGTATTTAAAGCTGAAGAAAGAGAGGATAAGTTGATAGAAAAATGCAAAGATCTCTCTAATAACTTCTATATGGTGGTGGGAAATCTAATCACATCCTTTGGTAAGGAAGATACGACTATTTGGATATTCAAGAAAGGAAAGATGAAAAAGGTAAGCGGAAATAAAAAGGACTTGGCGAGGCATATAATAGATATCATGGTGAGTTAGATATGGAAGAAAGTCCAACCGTTTTCGTACCAGCTCACATAACAGCATTCTTTGAACCCCACTATGATAAAAATCCTCTCAAATCTGGATCAAGAGGTGCTGGTTTTTGCATAAATTTAGGATCAAGAGTCAAAGCATATGTATCAAGATCAAGATTTCAAAGCATAGAGATTTTTATAAATGGGAAAAAGAGCGATGCTATCACAACGTTAACCGCTGTTAAAAACATTATAGGAAAAGAACCTTTCAAAGTCAAGATAGACATAAAGCAAGACCTTCCCACCTCACAAGGATTCGGAATGAGCGGCGCTGGCGCCTTAGGCGCAAGTTTAGCCTTATCTAGCATTTTTGGTATAGATAGGATAACTGCTATTAAGGTAGCTCATATAGCCGAAGTCATGTGCAGAACTGGCTTGGGAGATGTTATAGCTCAGGCATTTGGTGGAATAGAAGTGAGGAAAAGTCCAGGCCTTCCTCCTTGGGGAATGGTTGAGCATATACCTGGGGATTTTGAAATAGTCTTATGCGTGATTGGCAGCAGATTGAAGACAGCTGATATACTGAGGAGAGAGGATATTTTAAAGAAAATAATCATGAAAGGAAAGTATTGTGTGAATTCTCTTCTAGAGAATCCATCTATAGAGAATCTTCTATCTTTGTCTCAGGAATTTATGAAATCTACAGGCATAGCAACCGAAAGAATCGAGAAAGCTGTTGATATAGCTAGCAATTATGGCAGAGCATCTATGTGTATGATAGGCAATTCTGTATTTGCGGTTGGAGAGACACAAATGCTAGAGAATATACTCTCAAACTTTGGTAAAATTTACAAAGCCAGGATAGATCCTTATGGGGCTAGAATTATAGACTAAATCTCTCTTTTCTTGCCAGAAGCTATTTCGAGAAGTTCTTTTTCTCCATCGGCCGGACCTTTAGCGAAGAGAATATCTCCAGCCAGTATCTTTGTATCACCATTAGGCCCATATTTCCATTTGTTTCCTCTCCTTATTGCTATCACTGTCATGCCAGTTTCGCTTGCCAATCTTATTTCCCCCAATGTTTTGTTGCATAGTATGGAATTTTCGGATACCTCAACTCTGGTAAAAACGGTATCAGATTCCTTTATGCTCTCTTTTATGATGGGATGAAGCTCAACATCTCTCAGTTCAACATCAGCTATCTCTTGAGCAGCATCAGCTATCTGTTCTCCAGAATCTACTAGTCTTAGTAGAACAAGAGATTCGTCCACATCTATCTCTCCTTCCTTTAATTTATTGAGTATTATCCTGTAAATAGTTTGATGTAGAGAATCGACATAATCTTCGAGATCATATACCTCCTGGGCTATCCTTCTATTATCATAGAGTAGAGAGGAGTAAGCCAAATCTATCATTAATTCCGATTTATCCTTCACTTCCAGTATCAGATCCTCAAGGTCTACCTCTTTCTCTTTCAATCCAGATCCCTCCTCTTACCCTTTATGAAATCTCTTAAATTCTTGTACCCATCTTCATCTCCTCTGAGTATCAGAGTATCACCCTCTTTTAATACAGTGTGACTACCTGGATCGTAGATCCAATAATCCTTCCTTCTTATAGCTATGATCTTGATTCCGGTTTCAGTCTCTACTTTCAAATCTCCTATACTCCTATTTTTAGCTGGAGAATCTTTCGGTATCTTTATTTTGAATATCTTCTCTTCAGCCTCTTTTAGTATCTTAGACAAAAACTTTATCTTATCCTTACCAAGAGAAAGAATCTTGACTATATCCCCAGCAGCATTTGATAAAGATTCAGCAGCTTCGGCAACCTGTAATATTCCTGATAGTTTCTCGGCGTCTTCTTTGGTCCTTGCAGCCATCATCGCTATTAACCTTATCTCATAGTTAAGATGATCCATCCTAGCCTCTAGATACTTTACTTCTTCAGCAATCTCTTCATCCTGAAAAATGAGAGAAGAATATGCTAGATCTATTATCAATTCGGAAATATTCTTCATCTCTGTAAGAATATCCTTTATTGAAAGGGCTTTGTATTCAACTTCCTCGAACTCGACCTGTCTCCATTTTGGGGTTTTTTGCAGTCTTCCTAATATACCTAGACGCTTTTTCATCTCAGTACCTCTCTAATAACCTAATATCTTTTCTACTTTTTTATATCATCTTCAGCATTACAAGAACGCTAACGAGACATACAGATCCCACGAGATCTATTACGCTTGTTATTATAGGAATTGTAACGTTATCGGGATCTATCCCTTTCTTGAATGAAAGTATAGCTGTATAGTATGTGACGAAATTTACAATGATTGTTAGAATTTCTCCAGCTAGGATAGATACAATCAAAATGTCTGCAAAGGGAAGAGTCTGAATATCTAGAAGATGAGCTGATAAGTATCCAAATACCGCCACCATAGAGAATACAAATATTGATAGAGTATGAGAAAGCAGAAACAACCTCAGAACACCTCTTGAAAATAGTTTCTCGTATTCAAGCGTACCCAAATGCAATGCAGATGATAATCTAGAAGCGAGAATACCTCCTATTGCGCCGCCATCCTCGAGAAATGGAGGTATCAAAATCAAAAGACCAGGTATTGCAATGAAACCTTCTATTCTAGATGTAAGAGCAGATCCTGAGAACACACCCAATACTCCACATATCAAAAGTATTGGTAAACTTTCCTTGACTATCCTCGAATAAATCTCCCTGCTCTTATCGAACTTGATGTAAGGTAAAACGAAAATCAAAATGATTAGTATAATGACTAAGATATCTTTTACAGTCTCATCCATACTCATCACAGGTAGCATTGATAGAAACATGAATGGAAGGGTGACCATATCACCTATAAGCGTTATTATAGGGGCAGTGGTATTGTCTGGATCCCAACCTTTTTTGAAAGAGAGAAAGGCTATCAAAAAAGTCAGAAAGAGCATTATGAATGCTGATAATACGCCTGCTATTACGGATATTAAGATCAAATCTTGGAAGGTTGCGGATATTCCCATGATATTGGCGACTATTGCAGAGAGGAAACCAAGGAAAATGCTAGTGAATCCTGTGAGAGCGAGAGATGAGCTTACATTTTGAGATAGAACGGGATTCATCTTGAAGCTGGGCTCTATCTCTCCAGTATGCAGATATGTACCCAATCTAGATCCTAGAGATGCGAATATATTTCCTCTCATTCCTATGGTTGGAGGAATGAGTATCAATAAAGCAGGAAGCATCTTCAAGTGGCCTGTAAAAGTACCTATCACAATCCCAGTAATCAGATCTCCAACGGTGCATAAAAATAATGAGAATAAACTTTCAAAAAAATCTCTACCAAATATACTTCGGGCTATGGAGATGGCTGGAATAGAGATCGAAATCTTCTTTACCATCTCCATAGCATCCCTGCCTTGGATTATCTGCGATTAGCATTCTATTAGGCGGTCTATCACTATCTCCTTTCATAGGCCTTTAACCGCTCCTTTTTAAAAGTAAGAAATAAAGCCTTTATATAGGTTTTTAAATTTAAGAGAACTCTTTCCTAAACTTCTCCCACATCTCATCTACATGCCTTTGAAACTTCTTTATCCTCTCTTCATCTTTTTTCGGTTTGAAAAGATGAGCAAATCTCCCCTGAAGTTTGAGCCATTCTTCTACGGGTTTCCTCTTAAATTTCCCCTCAAATATTGCCTTGCTTATGCCATTAAATGTCATTTTTCCATTTTCATATTCGTATAGAGGCCATACTCCGGTCTCTACTGCTAATCTTCCCATCTCTATTGTTCTATCCATGCTAAATCTCCATCCAGGAGGACAAGGAGCTAGAATCTCTATGTATTTAGATCCTCTGATCTCTTTTGCCTTACTCACTTTTCTATAAAGATCTTCAGGGTAGCTAATACACGCTGTTGCTACATAGGGGATATTATGAGCCCTGACTATCGCTCCCATATCCTTTTGAAATTCTCTTTTCCCTCCGACTGTTGTTGTTGTCCATGCACCATAAGGAGTGGCCCCACTTCTCTGTATGCCTGTATTTGAGTATATCTGGTTGTTGTAGCATATGTATATAAAGTCTGTTTCTCTTTCAAAAGCACCAGACATTGCCTGTATACCTATGTCATAAGTTCCTCCATCTCCAGCCCAGACAACAACATTAATATTTTTCTTGCCTTGTTTTTTCAAAGCAGAGGTTATACCACTGGCTGCGGCAGCAGAAGCTGCGAATGCTATGTTTAGGAGAGGCACATTAAAAGAACTACTTGGATACCAGCTTTCTATGACTGCTGTACAGCATGCAGGAACAACAAGTATCGTATCTTTCCCGAGAGCCTTTAAAACTATTCTTAATCCAATGGTAGCGGGACATCCGGGACATGCTGCACTACCTGGTAAAACATACTCCTCTTTTGGTAAATCCTTTAAAGCCATATTATCCCTCTATTCCATACCATTCATACCCTTCATATCTATCCTCAACAACCTTCTTACACATCTTTTCTATATCTTTGAAAGTTACATCCTTTCCCCCAAGACCTGCTATAAATCCATAAACTTTTGCATCGCTAATCCGATATAGACTAGCTTTAACCTCTGTAAAAACAGGTCCTTCCATTCCAAGAGATATGCTCCTGTCTATTACTATAAGATCACTTTCCTTTGCAAGAGAGGCAATATCTTCTACAGGGAAAGGTCTAAAAGATCTCAGTCTGGCTAATCCAATTTTTATTCCTTCCTTTCTCATCTTATCTATAGCAACCTTACTTTCAGCTCCTAGGGCTGCATAGGATATCAAGATATAATCTGCATCTTCACATCTGTATTTTTCTATTAAACCTCCATGATAGGTTCCAAATCTTTCCTTCCATTCCTCTGCTATCTTTGGTATGAGCTCTTTTGCTTTTTCTTGAGCCTCCTGCATAGCTTTTCTTATTTTTGGATAGTCTTTGGGCATTATGATATTTCCATGGGTAACCGGATTATCAACATCTAACAACCATTGTGGTTCTCTCTTTGGGAGGAATTCATCAATATCCTTCTCATCTGGAACCTTTACTGGCATAGAGGTGTGAGATAGAATAAAACCATCATAGCAAACCATGACAGGTAATTGAACATCTTTATGTTCAGCTAACTTGAATGCTTGTATTGTGGTATCAAAAATCTCTTGGTTGCTGGAGCAGAATATCTGTATCCAACCGGTATCTCTCTGAGCTATGGAATCATTTTGATCGCTCCATATGTTCCAGCCTGGACCTACGGCTCTATTTACGTTCACCATAACTATTGGTAATCTAGCAAGAGCAGCCCAATGTAACATTTCATGCATGAGTAAAAGACCATGGGATGAGGTAGCTGTGAATGTTCTTGCTCCTGCCGCGCTTGCTCCTATGCATGCACTCATTGCTGAGTGTTCACTTTCTACGCATATGTAATCTCCATAAAACTCTCCCTTCTCCACGTACTCTGCAATCTTCTCCACAACTGTCGTTTGAGGTGTTATTGGATATGCTGCGACTACATCAGGTTTTGCTAACTTTGCAGCTAATGCAGCGATATGGTTACCAGTATCTATTACAACCTTCACCTTCGCCCCTCCCTTTCCATAGTTATTGCATTAACCTTACACTCTCTAGCACATATCCCACAACCTTTACAGTAATCATAGTCTATTTCTATGGAATCGTCATCTAATCTTACTACAGCCCCCTCTGGACAAAATATCCAACACCTTAGACATTTAACACATCTATCTTTATCTAATACAGGTCTGAAAACTCTCCAACTTCCTGTCTTTCCCATTGCTCCTTTCTTTGGATAGGATAAAGTGGTAATCACTTCATACTTTTTCATTCACTCACCTCTGTCCTTTTGAACGCCTCCTCAGTAGCTTTTGCATTCCTCTCTCCCAAATCACCGCTCCATCTTTCCTTTATCGCCTGCTTTATAGAATCTAGAGTAACTCTATCTAAAACTCTTGGTATGGAACCCAGTATAGGTGTATTAACCACCGGTATACCTCCAACGAGAAGGTCATTTTCTATTGCTATAGCAGTGGCATCAACAGTAGCAACCTTAAACCTCTTTGAAAAATCAAAATCATCCGGTCTTTTTGTCGTGTTTATAACTATAGCTCCATTTTCTTTCAAACCGCCAATAACATCTACCAGCCCTATTATGCTCTCATCCAGAACAACAACTATGTCTGGATTGTATATTTCGCTACGAAGGTTTATCTCTCTGTCAGAAATCCTCGCAAAAGCTCTTACTGGTGCCCCCCTCCTTTCGGCTCCGAAGAAAGGAAAAGCTTGTACACCAATATTACCATCTTTAAGGGCAGCAGAAGCAAGGATGTTTGCAGCAGTTACAGCTCCTTGTCCTCCTCTACCATGAAAACAGATTTCAATCAAAGATGGTTCCTCTCCCATAATAACTACCGCCGTGAGAGGTATAGTAAAGAGGATTATAACTGTTTTTATTTCTCGATGCTTTCAACCTTTGATCTCATGGTAGCATCTTTGTCTCTCCTGTCATCTATTTTTATCTCGGTGATAACCCTCTTTGCACCTTTACTCAAAACAGCGTTATGAGCTTTCTTGATAACATCAAATAGTTCATCCAAACTTTTTGTCTCTACCACGGTAGCCATCGCATTAAGTTCATAATTTAGTCCACTTCTTTTGATCTCATCTAAGGCAGCTTTGACATAATCATGCACACTCACTCCAACACCTATCGGAGTGATTGAAATCTGAGCTATAATCATTTTATCCCTTCAAAACAAAAGAGTTTACGGGGTTATTTGATTTTCCCTCAATTATATCTTTTTCTTTCTTAGTAACGACAACATCTAAAAATAGTGCTCTCTCTAAACCTTCTACAGAATCTAAATTTTTCAAGCCAGTGAGATCCGTTCTGCAGAAGAAAGCCCCTTTTATTCTGGCGTTTTTAAAATTAACGCCTTTGAGATCTGCATCAGTAAAATCTACAAATTCAAGTTCACAATCTGTAAAATCAGATTTGCTCAAATTTGCATTCTCGAAAGATATATGTTTGAGGTAAGCTTCCCTGAAGGAAGACTTTTCAATATCTGCATCTGTAAAATCAATCTTATAGAGAGAGGACTTGTCAAACCTTGCACCTTTCACACTACATCTTCCAAATATCGAATGTGTAAATTCTACTTCCTCTAAAATTGATCCATCGAGTATTGCTTCCGAGAAGTCACTGTCTCCACACGAACATGCTAGATTGGCTTCGCTGAGATCAGCCCCTCGGAAGTCTGTTTTGAAAAATTCAACTCCCTTAAGATTTGCTTTATGAAGATTAGAATTTGCGAAGATCGTTCCGCAAAGAAAAGATTCGCTTAAATCTGCTTCTTCCAGATCTGCTCCGCTAAAATCAGCGTTTTCCAAATTTGCTTTTATGATTTTAGCCTTGTTCAGAACAGTTTTTACAAATTTAGTTTCTTCCAAATTTGCTCTATTTAGATTTGAAAACGAGAGATCAGATTTACTAAAATCAGCACCTTTAAGATTAGCTCTGCAAAAATTTGAATTTTTCAAAGAACAATCTAAAAAATACAGGATCTTTTCACTTTCCCATATAGAGTTGAGAGATTCAAGGTAGATATCATCTGCTTTGATTCTTTGAAATTTGCAACCATCTATTATTAGTGGATTCGCATCTTTGACAGAACTTCTTAACACTCTATTTATTCTAGCTACATAAGGGTTTAGATCTGAATCGTCTGGAAATTCTAGGTCTAGAAAATATCGTTCTCCATCCTCCAGCCTTTTAACAAATTCGTCGATATCCATCTCTATCAGAAAACCCAGAGCAATCTAAAAAACTTTCCAGTCCAGACCGATCAATTTATTAATTTTTACTTTATTTCCCTATAGGAGGTGGATGGGGTGGAGAGTGAAACACTTTCGATTCTAGAAAAAAGACCTCTAGTCGTTCATTCCTTCAGGAGGAGTAGTTTGAGAAGAAGAATCGCCGAATACCTCTACGAGATAAGTCCAAGTCCGAGTTATCCTTCTGAAATAGCTTATCATGTTAAATCTAATCCTACCAATGTTATAGGCGCCTTGCGAGGCATGGAACCCAGGTATAGGACAGAAGAGTCTCTACTTCATTTAAACATTGTTGAGATTTGCAAAAATGATGGTAATCTCACTTTGTACAGGCTAACAGATTTTGGGAAGAAGATAGTGTCAACTCTTAAGGAAAAGAAGATTTAGGTAGTTATCTCTTTGACTTTTATCACGACATGATCTATCTTTTCAACATCTTCTCCTGTGTATATTACAATATTTGCCATAGGTCTATCTATATCCTCTTCAGCTAAGGGTATATCTGTGTGGCCTGCCGGATACTGGAAATATCTGTAAGTCTTGTATATCGAGACGTTATTCTCATCAAAGAATTCTACACTCACATTTGCGTTTACAGTTCTGTTTACCACGTTTTTGAACCACATCGACACTCGTGCTTTAACAATCTTCCCTTTGTTTTCAATAAGATCTAATTTTCCCTTGACAAGCTGAAAAACACCACCTCCATCAAAGATAACATTGCCTGATGTGATTTTCACCTCTTCCTTTTCTTGACAGCCTGCTATTAGGGTAAGCACTAACAAAGCGCCACATGTCGTGATGATAAATTCTCTCCTCATCCAGTTTTGGAATGTAGAGATTCATATAAGTAGTTTATCAAATATCCTAACCAACTCACATGCATATGCAGATGCATATTCATCTACAGAAAAACTATTTAAAAAGACACTTTCTAATAACCTTGCACTCAAACTAGGAGGGATGAGTGAGAGATGGTAGGGAAAAGGAAGAGATATGGAGCAATAGGTATCGGCGCAATGATTGTCTTCATTGCAATGGTCCTAGTTGCAGGAATAGCTGCAAGCGTATTGATACAAACCAGCTCCAGATTAGAGAGCCAGGCCATGGCAACTGGGCAACAAACTACTGCAGAGGTCGCTACTGGTATATCTGTAGCAGGAATCCAAGGACATGTAAATGGAGATATCGACTATCTAGTAATAGAAGTTAGACCAAGAGCAGGTTCCAAATCCATAGATCTCTCGCAGGCTTTCATAGAGCTCTCCGATTCTAGCAAGAAACTTATACTAAAGTATGACAGCACAGAATATCATGCAAAGAGTGAGATAAATGGAGACGTTTTCCAGGCTGGTTTCTTCGATGGCCTCGGTGCTGAGGAATTTGGAATAATAGTTATGGAAGACGCAGACGGCTCATGTACGGCATCAACACCAGTGATAAACAGAGGAGACAGAGTATTCTTAACAGTGAATGTTGGCAATTCTACGGGATTCAACAAATTGGGAGAGAGAACAGATGTTTGGGGAATGGTTGTACCTGAAGAAGGAGCACCAGGAGTGATCTCATTCAGAACACCAGCGGCTTACACTGAGACAGTGTATGAGTTACAATAAGGAGGTGAGAAAGAATGAAGATAATGAATAGAAAAAATGTTGGAGCAATAGGTATCGGCGCAATGATTGTCTTCATTGCAATGGTCTTGGTTGCAGGAATAGCTGCAAGCGTATTGATACAAACCAGCTCCAGATTAGAGAGCCAAGCCATGGCAACTGGAGAACAAACCACCGCAGAAGTAGCTACCGGTATCGCGGTAGCTAATGTAGAGGGTCATGTTTCTAGTGGAAGCATAGACAAATTAGCAATATCTGTCAGACCAAGAGCAGGCTCAAAGGATATCGATCTCAGTACAGTTGTATTAGAACTCTCGAATTCAACAACAAAATGTGTTCTCACCTATGATAGCACCCAATTCGCGAGCACGCCTGCTGCTGCAGGCTTATTCTCGACAAGTGCATTTGGATTGACGGCTGGTGAGTTTGGAATAATAGTTCTAGAAGATGCCGATAACTCTTGTACATCATCTACACCAGTAATAAACAGAGGAGATAAAGTAGTACTAACCGTCAATGCCACCTCTACATTCAGCGGTATAGGTGTAAGAACGGATATATGGGGAAGGGTTGTACCTGAAGAAGGAGCACCTGGAATAATATCATTCAGAACACCACCATCACTAACAGATACAGTCTACATGCTGCAATAATCTAGATAAACCCTTTCTTTCCAATATTTTTTTATTCTTTTTATCTTTTTACTAATTGGAAAACGGAGGTGGAAGAGGAACTAAATGTTTAGACTAGATTCCAGAGCTAATTCGGGTGCGATAGGTATAGGTGCTTTGATTATTTTTATAGCTATGATACTCGTGGCAGGAATAGCTGCTAGTGTTATTATACAAACAATGAATAATCTTCAGAACAGGGCTATGAGCACAGGGAGGGAAACTATAAGAGATATTTCTGCTGGAATAGAAGTACGACAAGTTTCGGGGTATGTTGTAAATTCAAAGGTAGATCAATTAGCTATCTTTGTATCTCCAATTGTTGCCTCAGAGGATATCGATCTCTCACACACTTTTATATCTCTCTCAGATACTAACAAGAAAATCATACTATCCTATGATAGTAATATGTTCAGCAGTTCAGTAAATAATGGAGTTTTTCAGGCACTAAACTCTAGTAACTTAACATCCTCAACTTATGGAATTGTTGTCATAAGAGATCTAGATGGTTCTTGCACAGCAACATCACCCGTGATTAATGAAAATGATATTGTCGCTCTCATTGTAAACACAACAAAGTGCTTTTCCGGTATATCTCCAAGAACAGAAGTATCTGGAAATGTTGTTCCAGAGTATGGAGTCAGTGGAGTGATAAGTTTTGTTACCCCGCCTGCACTAATAGACAAGATCGTTGATCTTCAACCTTAGATGTAACTACCAAGGAATGTCGTCACAACAAAGCTTGTTATGCTGACTATCCAGACCATTGGAACAAAGTATAGAAGCGTTATTAATAGGTGACTCCCCCTCAGTTCTTTAATTGTTAAGGACAAAATCAAACAATGGATAACCAAGACGAGAAACACGACATAGAATATATTAGAAAATATCTGTGGAGGAACCGTAGTTAAGATCGCCCCTATATTTATCTGCTGTAGATTTTTAAAGGGCTCTCCTGCCTCAAGCCATATCTCGTTGAGATGCTGCGCAATAACTAGAGATACGTATATAGAGAAAGCAATCCCAAAGGTTATTCCTAGGAAAAGGGAGACAGTAGTTTTTATTATTGATAACTTTTTCAATCTTAAATCCCTTATCTTTCTTATATTCTCTGTTATCATCCTAGCCACATCTCTTGGATTAGCGGCGGCATAGGTTGCTTCTCTGAACATCTCACTACCCCTTTGTATGTAATTGCTACACGTATCTACGCCAAACCATTCCCATGCTGCATCATCATCTATTCTTGTGCTCAATCTTTTGTAAAGATTTCTTATGTGCGGAGTTAATATTCCATAATCCTTTTCGCTCAGATATTTCACGGATTCGTTTATCTTTCCTCCCTTCATTGCAGAGATAGAACCGAGTGCGGGTAAGAATCCAAGGAAGTTTCTCTCCCTTCTGAATATATTCTGTTCTTCGATGAATGTTTTTATCCCAGGTATAATCAACGGAGTCAAAGCTATTGAAACAAGTATCTCATTTGGTATCAAGCTGAAAATTTGATAACCAGAAAATTTCAGATAAAATAGAAAAATGCCCAAGACTACAGATACCATGATAGATAAGAAAAATAGTCTGTAAAGATTCTTTTCAGTTTCACTTTTCTCTCCGGTCTGGGGCCATATCTCATCAGCGGGCATCATGGATTTGAGCAAATAAAGAAGCAATCCTTCGGTTGCTATTAATGCAAACGCTGAACCATAAACAAAAGTGTTCATGTCTGCTGTACCCATTATCATTGGTAGAACCAATCCGAAAGACATTACGAAAACAATAGATATTAATAGACTAACATAGACCTCATTCAGTATAGTTAGATTTTCATTTGCAGACTCATACATGGTCTTGTATTCTTCCATGACTGCGCCCTGCTCCTGCTCTATAAATTCTCTGTGACTAACTCCACTAACTAAACTTTGAGAAAACCTATCTAGAAAATCCCTGAGCATTTTGCTAGGCGTTCTCTCTGATATGAATCTAAAGGCTCTAGCTAGGGGAACCTTCCACTGGGTAGAGAGGATACTTATCTTTCTTATCTCATCCCCTAGACTCTTGTAAACCTTTCTTTTTTCACCGATTGTATTGATGATATCCTTCAGGGATAGATCAGATATAGCAAGAACCCTTAGATGGGTTATAAAGAAATGCATCTTTCCGTTAATCTCGTTTTCTCTGTTCTTCCAGCTAATGTAGGGATATAGTATACTCAAGACAATGATTATAAGCCCGACACTTGGAAAGGCAATAGGATTTAGAGTTATTGAGAGGTATTTGTTTAGAGTAAACGGAAATATAATTAAAAATATCCCAAAGGCTAAGGAGGGTAGAAGATTCTTTTTGATAAATCCTTCAAAATCTTCTAAATTTCTATAGGCTATCCTTAGATCTTTGATAAAGCCACTCTTTTCTCCTCCTTCCTCTAACTTTTTTTCCTTTTTGATTAGTAGTTTTCTCCTCTTATTTCCCTCCTCAACCATATTTCAAACCTATACATCTATTGGAAGACCATCTACACCTTCCCTGTAATATGTCCATATAACCTTGACAACTTCGTAATAATCTAAGATATCTTCCTCGACCATCCTTTCTAATATTTTTTGCCTAAGATCAAATTCTTCGTATATTTCTGTTGGATCTGCATATCCTGCGTTCCTCGCTATCTTTTCTTCTAAAATGTAACTATTCTTGTAAGCCACAAATCTATGGACATCCTCTAAAGGATCCCATTCGAAAGCCTTTCTAGCCATAATTCCGTCTGCTTCTCTGTTATATCCCTCTATCTCATCTACAGATATGCATCTTCTAACTTTCTTTCCTTTCCTCTCAACGGCAGACTGTATGAGAACAACATCCAGATTATCCATAAATGTCTTCGGAACGTTTATGGGATCGCTCGTAAACCTCTGTATAACCTTCGTTACACTGCCAGCATGAAATGTAGTCATAACAGGATGTCCAGTCTGCATCGCTTGGAATACTATGTTGCCTTCTGCACCTCTAACTTCACCAGGTATTATATAGTCAGGTCTTGATCTTAAAGCAGCTACTAATAGATCAAATAAATCTACTCTACTTTCTTCTGGCCCTGTTGTTTTTGTTAGTAGCCTTTGCCACACCTCATGAGGAACTTTCAGCTCTGGGGTTGTCTCTGCTGTGTATATCTTTTTCTCTGGCGGTATAAAAGGAATAAAAGCATTCATGGTAGTGGTTTTTCCGCATGCTGTCTCTCCGCATAGAAAGATATTTCTACCATACTGTAGGCATATCCAGAAATAGGCAGCTATTCCTGCGGATATCGTCTTCCATTTAATAAGCTGGGTTACGCTTATTGGTACTTCCGTGAACTTTCTTATGCTCATGCTTGGTCCTTTTATGCTCACAGCTGAGCTATATATTATATTAGCCCTGCTACCATCTGGAAGGATACCATCGGATATGGGTTTAGCTTCGCTGACAGGATTACCCATTTTTTCACTTAAAGCTCTCGAAAATTTTGGAGCTTCATCTTTGGGTATCAGAATATTTGTTTTGATCATCCCAAATACTTTGTGAATAAGATGAACATATTCTCCAGTTATGACGTGTATATCTTCTATATACGGATCCCTCATAAAAGGTTCAAGAGGCCCTCCTCCAACTAAGGTCTTGTATATATCATATTCTATCTTTTCTTTCTCCAGTGGTGTAAGATATACTTTGCTCTCGTTTTTTCCGAACAGCTTAAGAAGACTTTTCTGGGATTTCAGTTTTATATTGCTCTCTGTTGTTACAACAATCTCATCTAACAATTCTTTCAATATCTTTTTCAGATCCTCATCATTATCTGCTGCATTCTTCCTTACGACCTCCTTTAACATAAGCTTCATTATCTTTTCTTTCTTTTCTTTCTCCTCATCATTCAAAGAAGGCTCTATCGCATGATACTCTATCTCTTCCATCCCAGGCAGTCTATAGATGTGAACAAAAACATTTCCTTTGGTTGGGTATATTATGTTTGGATACTTCTCTTCGCTTAGTTCCATTGGAGGAGCTTTAAGAAATTTTGGTGTATCCATTTTTTCCTTTATCTTGTCGAGATATTCCTTCAAGTGGGGATTCTGTTGGATTATCTTTTCGATTTCCTCCCTCTCCATTTCATACATGTTTCTTTCACTTTCTCATATCGAGAAAGGTAGACCATCTATCCCCTCTCTATAATAACTCCAGACTATCTTCACAACCTCATAGTAATCCATTATCCCCTCTTCCACCATTCTTTCAAGTATTTTCTTCCTTAGATCAAACTCTTCGTAGATCTGCATCCTGTCTTCGAAGCCCGCATTCTTTGCGATTTTTTCCTCTAGGATATAGCTATTTCTGTTAGCCCTAAATAGATGAGTATCATCTACGGGATTCCACTCAAATGCTCTTCTTGACATGATCGCATCTACTTCCTTGTTATATCCCTCTATCTCTTCTACAGATAATACTCTTCTTATCCTTTTCCCTTTCCTGTCTACCGCCATCTGTATCAGTATAACATCCAGATTATCCATGAAAGGCTTCGGTATATTTATTGGATGTCCGGTAAACCTCTGTATAACCTTCGTTACACTGCCAGCGTGAAATGTTGTTATAACAGGATGTCCAGTCTGCATCGCTTGGAAGACAACCCTTGCTTCTATACCTCTCACCTCACCAGGTATTATATAGTCAGGTCTCGATCTGAGGGCTGCATCCAGAAGATCTATAAGCTCAACATGACTCTCCTTTGGGCCTGTTGACCTAGTCAAAAGCTGTTGCCAGACTGGATGAGGAACATGAACTTCTGGTGTGTTTTCTGCTGTATAGATCTTCTTCTCTGGAGGTATAAATGGAATTATTGCATTGGTAGTGGTAGTCTTTCCAGAAGCTGTTTCGCCGCATACAAAAACACTCCTACCATATTGTAAGCACAGCCACAAGTATGCAGCTATTCCTGCACTCATCGTTCCCCATTTAATAAGTTGGGTTACACTTATTGGTGTCTCGCTGAACTTTCTTATGGTCATTGTTGGACCTTTTAGGCTTACATCTTTGCTGTGAATTATATTAACTCTACTGCCATCTGGTAATGTACCATCTGCTATGGGTTGTCCTTCGCTGACCGGACTACCTATCTTTTCACTAAACTCTTGGGAAAAGGTAGGTGCCCACTCCTCATCTATGAATATATTTGTCTTTACCATCTCAAACACTTTATGTACAAGATGAACATGTTGTCCAGTTATGACATGAACATCTTCTATATATGGATCTCTCATAAAAGGTTCAAGAGGCCCTCCCCCTATGATACTCTTAACTATATCATATTCTATCTTTTCTCTTTCAATAGGTGTAAGAACGATCTTTTCTCCTTTGAACTTGCCAAATAATCCTTTCTTTTCCTCTATATCTCCTTTCTTTTCAGAAACTACAACTATCTTATCCATCATCTTTTTTATGAGTTCTCTTATTTCCTCATTCGTCCTCATTTCTTTCTTTTTTATCGCTTCTTCATAAAGCCTTTCCATAATCATATCTCTTTTCTTCTTCTCCTCATCATTCAAAGAAGGTTCTATCGCATGATACTCTATCTCTTCCATCCCAGGTAGTCTATAGATATGGATAAAGACCGTGCCTTTGGTTGGATATATCAAGTTAGGGTACTTTTCATCTCTCAGTTCTCTAGGAACCTGACTGTAGAATCTTGGAAAATCCATCTTGTCCTTTATGCTTTCTAGATATTCTTTTAAATGAGGATTCTGCTGAATCAATTTCTTAACCTCTTCTTCGTTCATTATCATTTTATCACCTCAGAATGCAACCGCTGAAGTTTCTATTGTTAAACCTATACCTGGTCTTACTGAGAAGGTTGTTACTGGCTCATACCTATGCCTTGCACCATTGAACTTTTTGAGATAGATATTATGCACAATTCCCAAACCTGGCTTAGTTTCTCTAGTTACTAAGAAGTGAAGATCTGATATCATCCTAAACTCGTGATTTATCTCTTCATCCCACTCCTTCGGATTCATAGTAATAAATATGATCTTTCCAGATCCCGTTAATCTGTTAAAGAAGCTGATCAACTCTACAAGATTCTCTTTGTTTAAACTCTCCTTGAGCAGGGTAGATAGTGAATCTATGAAAATTATCTCTGGCTCAAAGAGTTTTTTAGCTGTTATAAGAGATTTAAAAAAGGTATTTCTTGGTAAAGTTTCAGCTAGCATAACCTCCGTTGAAATGAAAAACAGCTTGCCGGACATCAGATATTCTTTCATATCATATCCAACAGAAGCGACCTGGCGAAGAAAACCCTTAACAGTATATTGCGTTGATACATAGGAGCAAGTATGTCCATTTTTAAGAAAACTGTAACAGAATCTCTGGCAAAATATGCTTTTTCCTGTGCCTTCTTCACCCTCTATCAAAACTAAAGAACCATCTGGTATAGCCTGACCAAATCTCTGCTCAAATCCATCCTTCTCTCCTCCTCTTTCGAGTACTATGGATTTATAGGTCGGCATCCCATCACCTCATATCTCAAAGTTAAACTCATCATAGACCCCTCTTGGACCAACAAGCTTTAGTTTATGGTTTCCAGAAGTTATTTCCGTGGATGATATGTATAGAGTTACCACATCTGACTGTAAAACATAGTTAGAAGAGAAGTAATAGTTGCTTTTTCCAATGATATTTCCATCTACGAAGACCTGAAATGTATCATTTGTTGTTTCTATCTTCTTATCACCTATATTTTTAACATAGAAAAGATAATATCCAGCTGATATCGGTATATTTTCTGGATCATTTATGATCTCAAAGTCTGTGTCTAGCTTATCTTTGAGCCTATCACATTTCTCTGTCAGACTTTTACTTATGTCCATGGTTACAGCGGTGAATATTCCAGATACTGCTCCAGCTACGATTACAGCTGCGATGAAGAAAACTATGTGAGTTCCCGTCAAACTGAAACCCATCCTAATCACCTATGCACTATACGTCTCATAATCGCTAATCCCATTTCCAGTGACAACTTTTACTCTTACTAAACCAGTATAGGTAAGATTTGTTATGTTGAGAATAACTGTATTTTCAGGATAGAGATAGGGAAGGTTATAATCGAAGTCCTCGATAGTTCCATTTACTATAACCGTGAAATCCTTAACCTCCAAGCTTACACTACCTGTATTTTCCACTTTTATAGAAATATTATAAGGTTTGCCCGGGCTTTTAGTTACATTTGTTATCTCTATATCCGTATTTGCTCTCTCTACGATTCTATCTTCCAATTTTTTGTAAGATCTTTCCAACTCAGATGCAGCCGGAAGAACACTACTCGAGAATATATCTATACATACAACTAGGCATACACCTAGTATTGCGAATGCCGCTGATGTTGAGAATCCCATCCGTACCCCCCAAAGTTTGAGGCTTTTATCTATTGAAAGGAAAGATTCTCAAGATTCTTGCTAAGTTTACTCAAATCTCTCTCTATTTTTCCTATGAAGTGCTCATCTATCTCGTTACCTTTCAACTTCTGTATGTAAAGGAATGATTGAATGTGATCCTTTGCTACAAGATTTCTTCTCTCGCTGGTTTCTTCTGTTATCCCTTCACAGTACTCAAGTAACTTTACCTTTACATCATCTGTTATCCATCCAATATCGACGTAGTAATCTAAAACCTTGGAAATGTTATCTTTTCCTACTCTATCCACGAGGTATTGTAGCCACTTCATTACTATTACAACACCTTCTGGATCATTTGGTAGGGAATCCAAAGTAGATGCTCTGAACTCTATCTTTTCTTCTCCAGGAATCCTTATATCTTCTGGCTTGCTTTCCTTGATTTTTACATCCACATTTTTCATCCACTCGTCCTGCATCCTTTCTAGTCTCTCCACTCTTTGATGAAGATTCTCTAAAGTCTGAAGGAATTTGTTCATCTCTTCAGCAGGCTGAAATGATGTTGTGCTTGGAGGAGTTGATGGCTGAGATGTAGATGAAGTTTGTGTGGACTTCTCTCTCAGATATGAATTTATCTTATCAACTAATTTATAAAGTTGATCCTTGGTTAAAGTTAAATTTTTCTCTTTCACCTTCTCTTTTATCTTTTCAGCTATTGATGGCGTTATTCTACCCTGAGCAACGAGGGCAGAGAGTTCTGCGCCTAGCTCAAATTTTTCAACCAAATCCTTATCACTCATTTTTTACCTCCTCCAAAAACCTATCAATCACATCATCTATACTATCTTCCAACATTAACGTTGATATTGCTTTTTCTACAACATCATCGAGTTTCATAGAACTACCCGATAATGTAGGAGTAACCTCTGTAGCCATCCCTGTAGTCTCAGTAGATCTATCTGTCGGTATTTTACCAACAAGTATTTCCAAATCTTCTAGCCTGCTTTTTATCTTCTCAAACTCTTCTGTGAATTTCTCTAGAGCTTCTAGCCTCTGCTTTGTTACTTTTGATAAACCAACAAATGGATTCATTTGTTCAGAGACTATTTCGTATAGGCTTACCAAATCATCTAAATCCTTGTTGAGATTCTCTATTCGATTCTCGAGATCCTTTATCATGTCCCTATTTTTTGATATTTCGACTTCCAACTTAGACAATTGTTTATCTAAGTTTGGTAAGATGTTGGTAGCTGGTACTTGTGGTTGCGATTGTTTATCTTCCTCCTTGACTGGGGCAGGAGTTATCTCCTTTTCCTTGGTTTCTAAGGTTACATCTTGTTGCTCTTCCTGCTCCTTCCTGCTCTCGGTTTCTTCTGAAGAACTTTCCTTCTTCTCGAATTTCAACATTTTCCTAGTTCCGTCTCCAAGATCAACCTCTTTTACCATAACTTCTTCCTTGTTTTCTTTTATCTCCCCCTCCTCTTTCCCTTTCCTAAACTTTAACTTTATACTAACCCCTCCACCTCCGTTTTTAAACAATTAGGTAATATCTATATCAGATATTTATATTTTTACCTCATCTCTCTGTTTGCAGGAAAAATCTTTTAAAATCTAATAGCCTAACTGAATTGGAGGAGGAGTTTAACACGGAGGTTAAAATAGATGTCACAAGATAGTAGATCCAATAATTATATGGATTTTTTTATACTTGGTATAGATAGCAATGCTAGACTTATTGCATTCAACAGAAAGTGCGAAGAGTTAACTGGTTACAGGAGGGATGAGATTCTCCATAGAAAGATATGGGGCACCATTTTTCCTAAAGAATATAGAAGGAATTGGAATAGTATATTTTTGGATAGGGTAGAAAGAATCGAGTTACCTCTCCTAGATAAAAATAGAAAGAGGCTAGATCTAGTCTGGAGTCCTATGGAAGTAGGTATCAAAGATAAAGAAATTTGGCTCATTGGAGTAGAGAGATCGGAAGAAAATAAACTCTGGGATTTTTTAGAAATAGAAAAAGTTGGAAACCCTGTTGATAAGAAAAATAATAACGAGAATCTGAAGAAAAAGATCGATGAATTGTTAAAAGTCAAGAATTCAATAGAAATTGCAACAAATCTTATAGAAAGACAATGGAAGAAGATAAGTGATTATGCAAAACAACTAAGCAATATGGAAAAGATTTTGGAGAAAGAAAAAAGAAAACTTGAGAAAGAGAAGAAAGAGATGGAGAAACATAGGGAAAGAGTGGAAAACCTAATGGAGAGAAAACTTTTCTATTTTGAGAGAAAACTCAGGGAAAAAACAAATAAAATTTCCAAACTAAGTGAGAGAGGATCTGTTTTAAAGAATTTGAATGAAAGATTGAGAGAGATAGAGTATATGAGCAGGGAACTAGAAGTAATGTTGAATGGAGTGATGGAAAAAGAGGCAGAGATCAAAGATCTAGAAAAGAGAATTAACCTAGAGAAGGAAAACTTGGAGAAAGACAAAAGAGAAATCAGAATGAAGCTGAAAACCATTGAGACCAAGGAAAAGGAACTGGTAAGAAAAGAGAACGAGCTGAGAAAAAGAATCAGAGAGGTAGAGAATAAGGAGAGAGATATACAAAATATGAAAATCAAACTGGAAAATGAAAGGAGAATATTGGAAGAAAGGATGAAAGATATTGAAAAGAGACTGGAATTAGAGAAAAATATATTCATGGAGCAACTAGAGAGTAAATATAAAGCTGTATTTGAAAGAAAAATAAATGATCTCAAAAGAAAACTCGAAGATTATAAAACAAGAGAAAAAGAACTTAAATTAGATATAACTCTCCTTAAAAAAAGAGAGAAGGAATTGGAGAAGGAGATAGAGAAATACAGATCTAAGGAAAAGGAGCTACTTGAGCTAGAGGAGAAGATAAATAAAGAAAGAGAAGAAATCGCTAAACTCGAAGAAGAAATCAATGCAAGGAGTAAACTGCTAGAAGAGATGGAAAACAGGGAAAGAGAAATCATATACAGGGAAAACGAACTCAGGAAGAAGGAGAAACAACTCAGGGAGAAAGAGAGAGAGCTGATAGATAGAGAGAGAGAACTCCGAGACATGCTTATAAGATCATCATTACAAGAAACGACATTGCCTATAGTGAAAGAAACCAAAAAATTGGAACAAGAGACCGAAGAATCAAAAGATCTCTCTGAGATGGAGATCCCTGCCGCACTTGTAAGGAAAGGAATGATCCTCAAAGCAAATGAACAGTTCCTTTCTCTCACAGGACTTAGTGAAAGAGATATTACCAACAAAAGCTTCTTTTCGTTGATAGCTCCAGAAGAACTCCCAAACCTGCAGAGATATTACTTATCTAGATTAAAAGGAGCAGATATAGATTCAATCGATACTATTATAGTGAACAGCAAAAATGAAAAAATACCAGTGAAAATAAAATTAAATCAAATAAAATTAAGAGACGGTATCTTTGATTTAGCGCTTATAGAGTCGTTAGACTAGCTCTACTATTCTGTTTGTGAACACACATGGTGCAGCAGCATCAAATGTACCAGGCGCTCCTACCTCCGGAACGAAGCTGCCAGATATTGATGCTCTTGGTGGTAATCCGGTTGAGTTGAATGCAGCAGAGAGATTGACTATTATTATTGCTTTGTCTCCGACATTCATACCATAGTTCCTGTATATTGAACCATCTGCATCGTGTAAGGCTATTATTCCAAAGGTTGTTGCATTCAGAGATACGCTCAGCGTATGGAAAACTCCATCTGGACTAACCTTGGATGCAACATATCCGTCTTGGTCAGAGTATGTTAATGTAATTAGCCTATCATATTTCAGATATAATATAGTATTCTTGAGATCTATATCTTGAGAACCAGATCTTGGTCTCACAGTCAGAGCCAGATGGGTTATGTATGTCTTATTCTCGTTTGTATAACCTACTACATCTATAACAGCTAAGCCACTCGAAATCTCTCTAGTTGTCTGCAAACCAACCTTGTTCGCTCTTTGTTGCAGAGTTTCTCCAGTTTTTATAAGAACGCTTGCTGCGACCGCAGATACCAGAATCATAGCTATAAACACTATCAGTGTACCTATACCAACGAAAGCCATTTGATCTCCTTTAAAACTCTTTTTGATTTTCCTCATTGATCTAGGCTTTATTGCCACTATTGACTTCAGATTCAAACAACCTAGCCCTTGATCAGAATCTACGATCACAAAACCTGCATCATAATCTATTTCTTCCAAAATCCCAGAGATGACACTAGCTCTTTCCTTACCCGGCTCCTTTAATACTATCTTACAGTATCTTCCCACCAGCCTATCCATATACCTCTTCTCCACTTCTCACCACCTCCTTTACGTTCCATTTCCCATGCCACTTGATTGCATGGGAAATGTTGTCATGTATTATGTCTTCAAGTAACAATATTTAAACCTTACTTGGAAAATTATCAAATTGATAATTTGTCACATGTTCTCATGCTTCATAATATCTCGACAACATTTGTACAATAACTCGTTTATAAGCAAAGTTCCAAAGTTTTAAATGATGAGAGAAGCAGGGAGTACAGGAATTGCATCGGCTATCCTTCTGATAGCGATACTACTCATGGGCAGTAGTGCAATCTATACAACAATAAGTCAGGATAGCATATCTTCAGGTGATTTCGAAAATAAGGTAAATGAAATACTAGATGACATAACCTCATATTTCCTAGTAAAAGAAGGCTATGCCAAAACAGACGGGAACGAAATCAAAATACTCTTACTGGTTAAACCTATCTTTGATGATCCCATCTCAATATCAAATCTCACTCTTCAGGTAATTGATGATGATTCTATTCATGTGTTGAAACTTCACGACATATATGAAACAGGGAAAGATTTGTTTGATAGCGACCTCTGGAGCGAGATTAATCAGAGCTTTTGTATAATCCCTGTTGTTGATAGAGATGAATCCATTTCCAAAGAAAAGACGGTGAATGGAGATTTGTTTTATGTGGCCTTGTGCCTAAGAGGGATAGAAATAGGCGAAGATATTGAGATTTCTATTCTATCGGAGACAGGGTCAATTTCTGTATTAACCATCGATATACCCTTCTCCACGTCTGATGTTTTCAAGATATACTAATGCCTAAAATATCTCTGTCCAGTAAATACCATTATTAGCCCATGCTCATCCGCCGCCTTTATAACTTCTTCATCCCTTATTGATCCTCCTGGCTGAACTATGGCTTTTACTCCAGCCTCCGCAGCAAGATCGACAGCATCTCTAAATGGAAAGAACGCATCACTCGCCATTATAGAACCTTTTATCCTGTCTTTCCCTTTATGGGTAGCGATAAATGTTGCATCAACTCTAGCTGTTTGTCCTCCTCCTATAGCTACCGTATGAGTATCTTTTACAAAGACTACAGCATTTGATTTCACATGTTTTACACATTTCACTGCAAATACCATGGATCTTATATCCTCAGCCGAAGGCTTCCTCTTTGTAACGACTTTCCAATCCTTTGGATCTATTTCTTTAACGTCTCTATCCTGAATCAACATACCTCCAGTCACACTCCTAAAACAGATATCTTCGGACTTATCATCGATATCTGGTACTTCTAAGAGACGAAGCCTTTTCTTTTTACCGAGAATCTGAAGAGCCCTTTCTGTAAACTTAGGGGCAACTATAACTTCTAAGAAGTATTTGGATAGATCTTCTGCTAGCTTAGAATCAACTTCTCTATTAAATGCTACAACTCCGCCAAATGGAGAGTATGTATCTGTTTCATAGGCTTTTATCCAAGCATCAAAAATGTTATCTGATGAGGCTATCCCGCAAGGAGTAGCATGTTTGATAATAACGGCTGTTGGTTCATCAAACTCTTTTACACATTCTAGAGCAGCATCAGCATCTAGTATGTTGTTGTAGGATAGCTCCTTTCCCTGAAGTTTTCTAGCATTTGCTATACATCCTTCTGCTCTCTCTGGTAGGATTTTGTAGAATGCACCTTCCTGATGCGGATTCTCTCCGTATCTAGTCTTTTGTATCAATTCAAATGTTAGAGTTAAATTCTTTGGAAATTTCTCGTTAAGCAACCTTTTTCTTAGATAATTTGATATTATCGCATCATATCTTGCAACATGTTCAAAAGCCTCGACAGCTAGCTTTTTTCTGAACTCTTCATCTATCCCTATCTTAAGCTTTTCTATTAGCTCATCGTATCTGGATGGATTTACAACAATAAGTACATCCTCAAAATTCTTTGCTGCAGATCTTATGAGCGTAGGTCCACCGATATCTATGTTCTCTATAACTTCATGCAAATCCACATTTTCCTTCTTTATGATCTCTTCAAAAGGATAGAGATTACATACCACTAGATCTATGGGTTTCATTGATAAATTCCTTAGAATGTTCAGATGTTCTTCTTTCTCTCTCTTTGCAAGGATGCCTGCATGAATCTTGGGGTGCAAAGTTTTTACCCTTCCATCTAATATCTCTGGAAAGCCGGTAAAATCTGATAATTCTGTGACATCTATTCCCTTTTCTTTCAAGAATCTATACGTTCCTCCGGTAGATATTATGTCAAAGTTGAGTTTCTGAAGCTCCTTGGCTAAAAAATCTACCCCTCTTTTATCATAGACACTTATCAGTGCTAATCTCTTTCCCATGAATCTTACCCAAAGGCAATAAGAAAAGGGGAAATAAATCTTTGGATTTAATTAGAAGACTTGCTGAATTTGATAGCCTCTTCCATTTCGATTTCTCCTTTGAGAACTTTAAGTGCTAATTCTCTGGATATAGTTATTCTACCACCGCTTAGGATCCTACTTTTTCTCTGCACTTCCTTTATTTCTCCATCGGTAAATCTTCTGTCTCCATTTCCTCTTACCGATCTACCTCTTGATTTTGCTATCCTTATAGCAGCTACCTCGTTTCTTTCCATTCTTGAGTATCCAGTTCTCTGACTCGTTTTTGTTTCATCTACTATTTCAATTCTGATATCAACATCTCTTAAACCGTCTATGATTCTATCCCTGTAAATTCTGGCATCATGGCCTATCCTTACTATCCTCTCCTTGTCTGAAAAGTCACTCAGAATTTTTCTTACTATTCCTAAAGCCTCATCTGTGGATGATGCACACCAGGTTCTTAGAACAGTTTCACCAGAGAGGAGGGCTATACCAGGGTACTCCCCTGGATCTATTCCTATCACGATCTCGTCACTATTTCCATGTAAAATTTGCATAGCCCTATCCAATGCAGAATCTATGTCTCTAAAACAGTCAGCATATACGACCTTCCTTCCGCCTATATCTTTACCCTCAGCTGAAGATGTTATAATGACACCAACCTTATGCGGTATTCTATCTATGGAGTGTAAATGAATATAATCTATGCCTCTTTCATTCATCTTATTCATTATGTCATGTGCTAGCGAGAAATCCTTTGTGTATATCCCCACTATCTTCATCTTTCCCACGGCATCTTGTTTTCTATATACTCTGTCCAGAATAATTTCAAATCATCCCTTAATAAATCTTTCGATGTAAGGATGCTAAATTTACCATCTTTTACAACTTCCTCTATATCTTTTCCGAGGCTTAATTTTCTCAGATTTTTAGCGAGAAAATCATCCAATCTATTATATTTCCTTTTTACCTCTACATACCACCTTCCATCTTTGAGATAAGGTCCTTTAACTACTTCTTTGCTGTTTCTCCATTTTTCCAAGAAAGCTTCAACATGCCTTTTTTCTTTTTCTGGAGGTCCCCTATGTATGTATGTTTCTGGTAGTTCTATCTCTTTTGGCTTGAGAAGAATGTATATCTTGTCTTCAGTGACCACAAACCTTCCATCCTCTATCTCGAAATCATTTTCTTCACACGATTTAACTATCCTTCTCAAAGTCTTCTTTGCCTGTGGGTACAGATTATCTGGAATTATATCCGGCTTTTCTATTTCTACCCCGATAAAACCATCTAGATGTTTTTTTATTTCCTCATCAGGTAGAGGTTTTATGGTTTGAGGGAAAAAGAATCTCTCGCTCGGCTTTTCCAGATATTCTTTGCATGCTCTTTTGAATATCTCTAGTTTCTCCTCGGATACGGCTGATGCAACATTTCTGTTTGGATCTACCGGATCTATAAAAACTAAAGGATCATTAAAAGCTGGCGAAGGAACTTCCTTGAGTTTTATCACCTCCCCCTTTTTCCAGTCTTTTGCATTCCTAAGAACATTTTCAAAGGATCCATATTTTAGTATCAGGAGTTCACATAGATAACCCGAAAAACCTTCTACCTCTGCCTCTGCACCATAACAACCTATACCTTTTAGAAATCTTTTTAACAATCTTACATCCTTTCTTTTTCTGAAAGGTAGATTTTCTCTTATGAAATCTGTATGAAAGGGAGTTCTATCAACCGCAGATATCTTTTCAGATGCTTTTTTCACTCTATAGCAAGGAACAATCTCGACATCATATCCCTTGTACTTTCCCCTTATATAGGGATGCTCCGCATATCTTTCTTCATGCTTTTCCAGTATTTTTCTGCCTATCAAAAGTCCCTTTCTTTCCATTTCCTTTCTCGGTGTGTTTGGAGGGAACAGTAAAAATATGTCTATATCTACGGAATCTCTAAGATAAGTATCTTTAGCAACTGATCCAACCAATTTTGGTACAGCTTTTATGTTCTCTTTCTTGATTTCCTTTTCTATTTTGTCTAAGAGCTCTAAAACTATCCTGTTCAGTTTCCTTCTCTCAGCAAAACTCGGTGTAATCTTTCTCAAAACCTCTTTTTCTATGCTGTTCTCGTAATTCACTACTCCGCAAGCTATCAAAAATATAGATATCCCTCCAATAACATCTGTTATCCAGTGTATGGATAGATATAGCACTGAGAATATCACACCTAGAGCAGATATCAAAGTGATGTAGAAATATCTTCTATCTCTCATAAAACTCGATGACTTTACTAGGAGAAGTGCCATTGCAACATGTAAGGATGGAAAACAGTTATTTTTCGTTGTTACTGCATAAAAGAACTTCTCAATCCCTGGTATGATCTTACCCAAATGGAAATCTATGCCTAAATATGTGTACACATTTGTTACAGGTAGAAATAGATAAAAGGGCAGGGCGCAGAGATAGATTATAACCAAACCATATGATAAACTCCTCATGGCTTTTTCCTCGTTGCCAATCAAGAATAGGAGTGGAGAAAACCATAGGGTAAATGGGTAGAGGATCATATAGAAGAATACTGAGATAATGGAGATCAAGTTAGAAGTATTTTGAGATAGATATTCGAAAAAACCTTTCTCATAAGAATAGAAGACCGGAGCAAAATCTTTCCCTATTAGATTGGTGGTAAATCTATCTATGAAGTTCACTTCAAACAAGTGGAAAAGTACAACCAGAATTAATATAATCAGATGTAATCTGAGATTGAAAAATCCTTCCATGTAATTTTTCTTATCTCTCGGAAAGAAGATTGTAAGGAATATGAGAAAAAGGACAAGATTTGCTGTACCCATGTAGAGAATCCAAGATTCCATTATTTCTCCTCCAATTTTACCTCCCTGATAGTGGAATATATGGGTCCTTTTTCAGTAAGAACACTCTTTTTCAATTTTATCGATTCAACAATCTGCTCTCCAAAATACTCTGTTGAGTACTCTCCTAGGAGGGATGTAAGTTTGTTCTTGTCTCCCACACTTTTTACTCTTGCTATCGTGAGATGGGGAGAGAAATCTCTTTTTTCTTTACTATAACCTAATTTTTCTAGTCCCTCCTCTAGTCTTCTAAATATCACTTCCATTTCTCTTCCTTCGGTTCCTATCCATATCACATTTATCCTCCTCAGATTAGGAAAGGCGCCGACGCCCTGTAGCTTTATTTTGAAAGGCTTTACATCTTTTACTGCATCTCGCATGTATCTCTCTATCTCATCTATGATTTCTTCTTCAGTTTCTCCTAGAAACTTCAAGGTTACATGAAGATTTTCAAGCTCAACCATTTTTAGCTTAGCATTTATTTTCTTCAAATTCTCCGAGAACTCCTTTATCCTCTCTGTAGGATCTATATCTATAGCTATGAATCCCCTGAAGGTTGGCATTCGGATTTAGAAATAAGTAGAGATTTATATTATTTGGCAACAATCAGGCAAGAAGAGAAAATTTTATATAATCCATAATCTATATACTTCCCACAAAATTCCCACCCGTAATGGTATGGACACGATAGTACAGGTTGACGCAAAGGGAAGGATTCTAATACCAAGTGAATTCAGAGAAGTTCTCGATATAAAAGGAGGAGATGAGATCTTGCTCACGCTCGACGCTAAAACAAAAACGCTGATCGTGAGCCCTATTTACAGCAAAGAAGGCAGATTCGTGAAAATTGAAATAGAATTTGATGATACAATCGGAGCTCTAGCAAAAATAGCGGATTATATTGCCAGAAAAAGGATAGATCTTGTCATGACGGAATCAAAAAGTTTTCAGAGATGGAAAAGAGCCAGATGGATTATCATAGCTGATATCTCCAGAAGTAATTCTAACATTAAGGAGTTACAGGAGGGTCTTCTTGGTATGGATTTTGTGAAAAATGTCAGTATAGAAGAGATAGAGAGGGATTTAGTTCATCGTGGCTAGATCTATTTCAATCTCCTCTAAATTTTTCCCAAGAAAATTAGGCTTAGAGGAGGTGATAGAATGAGGAAGATATCTGCAGTTTTGGTTGTTGGTATGTTGGGGCTAGTGACAGTTTCAGGGATTGTAGCCTGTGCCAAAGAAAACATACCTAAGGAAAATGAGGCCCAACCCAGAGATATCAAACCACCTATACTCGAGATCTGTATGAGAAAATACTACAACATCAATTCCCCAGCTATATTGACTAGGATCGTGCTGAGAAATCCAAATCCATTCACTATATGGGTCAGCCAGATGGATCCTAGGAAAAACTCTCTTGATATCAGAATAACTTTACCAAATGGAACCGTAATATACTGTTTGGCAGAAAGTACGCACATGATTCCAATACCAGTACCTATTCTACCATACTCAACATACTTCCTAGTCATAAACCTTAAGGCTCCAGTATTCGGATGGTGGGTTGATCAGCCTGGTGGAAAGGAATGGATTTATGACTGGTCACTCAAGGGAAAATACACTATTTGGGTGTGGTATCGGTCCTTTGGCACCTCTGAATTCGAAACAGGCTGGAGAGGAGAACTGGAAGCAGAAAGAGAATTCTTCATCTGGGGAAACAAAACAGAGAAGGAGGAATCTTTCCAAGAAAAAGAAGGAAAGACGAACAAGATAGAGAAATCTCCTGAAACAACCAAACAGTCTTTGTCTACCTTCACCAAGGTTCTCCAGAAACTTTTCCGGTCTACAAATAGGAACAGGTTTGCTTTCCCACCTACAGCGAAGTTATTTTCAAGAATCCTTGGATATCAACTAAAGAAACTCCTCTATTCCTAGAGCTTCGAGCTTCTCTCTTGGGATCTCTCCTTCCTTGGTCCATCCCCTAGCTTTAAAGTAATCATCCAGCATCTCTTTTTCTTCTTCCTCAGATATATAGCTACCTTTTGATGCTCCTTCTGGTATTGGTATTCTTATCTTGGGAGGAAGTTTAACTTGCTCTCTCTTCCAACCGCATTTCAAGTTGAAGAGATGTTTAAGGTTGCATATCCTTTCCCCTATTTCTAGGAATTTCTCTTCATTATAATCCAATCCAGCAGTAGCTTTGAGAATCTCTCTAAATCCTTCCAAGAGGAAGAAACCTCTCGAGAACTTGCAAACTCCCAAAGCATCGTATATAGCCATAAAGTTCTCCATGTCAGCGATCTCTCTACCCTTGTTCTTTGCACTCAGTCTATCTACACCTTCGTATTTCCAGAATTTGCCCAAGAGCTCCAATGCATATGCTCCAGATCTAAGATGGCATGCCCCTCTTGGGGATGTTAGAAATGCTAAACCCATTCCTTTTATTCCTCTCACATCATAGGCTGGTGGCTCCATACCGCGGACATGTACAGCATATTTATCTGCGCCTTTTCCTATCTTCTCTGCAGCTCTTTTTACTCCTTCAGCGAGAATATTTCCGAGACCTTCTCTTTTTGCAATCTTTTCAACCATATCTACAACAGCCTCAGAGTTACCGAATCTAAGGTCAATACCCTCAGTGTCATCTTTGGTGAGAATCCCATTTTCATACAGGTCCATCGCAAAACCTATGCATCCTCCCGCAGAGATAGTATCGATACCGTAGAGATCGCACAGTTCATTTGCCTTCGCTACAGATTCTATATCTGGATTTCCACAGTTCCCTCCCAAGGAAAAGAGGGTTTCGTACTCGACTCCATCGAGTTTTGTTCCCTTATACTTCCCCTCCTTAATCACGAACATTTTACCACATGGCTTCACGCACTGAATGCATGCTTTGTTCTTTATAGAATATCTGGGCGCCCAGTAATATGGGTCTATCTTCTGTCTCTGGTCAAAGACTCCCTCTCTCCAGTTCCTCGTTGGAAATGTTCCCCTTTCTTTATTCATCCATTCTAAAAACTCTCCAGATCCATAGAGACCATCATCTTTGAATGCTTGACTATTTACCATCTTCTCATACCATTCAAAAGTTAATTCCAGAACCTTACTCGGATCCTTCAAATTTACATCTTTACTTCCTCTCACAGCTATGGCCTTGAGTTTTTTTGATCCCATCACAGCTCCAAGACCACCTCTACCTGCCTGTCTGTCATCTGAGGATATTATTGCGTATCTAACAAGATTCTCTCCTCCAATCCCTATACATGCAACAGAACAATTTTTTTCTTCTTTCTTTATCTCTTCTTCAGTCTCTCTCGTTGTTTTTCCCCATAGATGCTGTGCATCCCTTATCTCAACGTTATCATCATCTATGAAAAGATAGCATGGTTTCTCACTTTTGCCCTTAATGATTAAGACATCATAACCAGCTTGTTTTAGAGCTAATCCTATACTCCCGCCGCATGCGCCTTCGCCCCATCCATCTGTTAAAGGGGATTTTGCAAAGAACTCCGATTTGCCTGCGGTTGGTATGGGGGTACCAACAAGTAACCCAGGAGCAAGGATGAGGGCATTATCTCCGCTAAGTGGATCAGTATCTCCGCTTACAAACTTATTCATATAGTAGGAACCAAAGCCATCTCCACCGAGATATTTCTTGTAGAGATCTTCTTTAATTTCTTCTTTTTTGATTTCACCTTTTGAAAGATCCACATAAAGCAATCTTCCAGACCAGCACACCATGTTATGCACCCCCTATCTCGAGAGCTCCTTGGGAGCATACTTTAACACATCTAGGCTCTCCTTGACAGAGATCACATTTGTAGGCTTTTTTCTCAAAGATCCAGACAGCATTAATTGGACAAGCTCTTTCGCATGCTCCACATCCAACACACTTATCATAGTCAACATAGACTATGCCATCTTTCTTCTTCATTGCATCGAACTTACAGGCATCTATGCACTCGAAATTACAATCTTTGCCATGGGTGCATACATGAGGAATATCATCTGTCAATCCCTTTTTCTCTATCCTTATCCCACTCCTGTTTGGGTTTGAGACATTGAAATGATACGTTGAGCAAACAAATTCACACTCTCTACAACCAGAACATTTATCCGCATTAACCTTCACATACATTGGATCACCCCACCAGTAAGGAGTTTGCAATTGTTAGTATCCAGCATACTACAGCTAGGCTTATGGTTACAGGGTAATAAAATCTTGATTTCAGTTTACTTATGTCATAGCTTCTCACGCGATCTATGGCTAGAATCGAAAATATCCCTAGTATTCCTGCAGGCAATCCTCTTGCCAATATTTGTGGAAGGAAGGCAACTAGATCGTTGGGATTGAAAGCTACCGAGGATACGATAGGAGTCAACACCTGTGTTACAATAAATCCACCGACATAGCACAGATACGAGGTTATCATTCCCATACTAGCTATTGTTGCAGGTCTTCTAAACTCTTTCAAATCAAATAGCTTGTACCATATAGCTTCAAATATTATACCTTCAGATACTATCGATATAGCTGAGCATATCAAACAACCTGTGAAAGGATTGGTCAATCTCAAGAGTCCAGCAATCATGGCCATACCAAGTTGCATACCCCTTTTTCTGAAGATAATCCGTGTATAGCTCATCATGGCTACTGCAACCAATCCGGTCATTATGGCGCCTGCCGGAAGGTTTTGATCCCTAAGAAAATCTCCAAGTATACACTCTAGCATCCCCCACAGAGAACCAAATAACAAAATTCCAGCCAACTCTCTTCTGTTCATTTAACCACCTCTATCTTCACAACATTCCTAACCATATACGCCTTAGGAAGATTCTCAAAAACAACTCTCAGATTTTTTGTCAAGATTCCGCTCTTCATATCTTCCCACTTTACAGTTTTTCTGTATCCATCTGAGCCAATAATAGTGTATGAATACGTTTCAGGATTTTTGATCCCTGCAAGCTTTATGATATCCTCAAGAGATATACCAGTGTAGTTTTCTTTTGTTATAACATTCTGTATTGTTTTGGACTCGTATGCACTAAATATCTCATTTACAGACAACTTCTTCCCATCTATCTCTATGAAGTCACTCGATGCTACGCTTTTTGTAGCGTGCACGTAGATGTTTGAGATGATGCCAATCAGAAGTAAAAGCATAGCAATTGAGATTATGGTATTTTCCTTCCCCCATTTCATCATCTTTACGAAATTCATGAACTGTATTTAAACTACACTGTTTATCATACCGTACTCTTGTAGTTTTATTAGACCTATCTTTCTCAAATTCCTATCATTCCTCCTCTCTGAGAACCTTATCAAAGCACGATAGATTTCCCTGTTGAGATAATTCAAGTTCAGATTAGCTCTTGATTCGTAGCTTTCAAGGAGGAACTTGCATAGACGAAATTTTTCATCTGTGAACTTTTCATCAGTTGTTAGTATCGATATACACATCTCAGCAAGATCTTCTTCAACTCTTCCGATCCTACTCTCCTCAAAATCTAAACCATACAGTTTTTCTTTATCCACGATAAAATTTCTAAGTATAGAGTCCCCTCTTATTATGTGCTTATCTTTGAAGAATGAATGAAAATCTGAAAGCCAGTCAGCTAATCTATCCATAACTCTAATCTTTTCTCTGTTTTTGAGGTTTACAAAGTCACATAGATTTTCTCCAGGTAAAAATTCCATAATGATAAACCTATCTTTTCTGTTGATCTCATATATACTCGGAACACTTAAATTATCTTGCAGTAACCTTAAAACACTATACTCTCTATCCAATCTTCTCATAGATGAAAATATCTTCAGTACTCTATCCTCTCCGTCTACTTCTATCCTAAAGACCCTATTCTTCTTACTTTTGAACCTCTCTTTTATTCTGAATTTCTTGATACTATTCATTTTTCTACTATCTCTATAGAAACTACATTTCTGACCCACAGATTTGATGGAGTTAGATATCCCTCTTCGCTCACAAATGCAACTCTGAGAGGTCCTTCATCCTCGCCAAGAGTACTTCCATCTTTTTCATATGCCAATATCATAGTCAAGTTTCCCACTCCAATAGGATTTCCACTCTCGTTGTAGATGTCTACTTTGCCTTTTATCATGTCCATGGAATAGTCTTTCTCGTAACCATCGCTGGCAATAACAGTTATAGAGTAATTCTCTGGAAGAGAAAACTCTTGGAGAATGTATTCAAATGAGACACCCTTGTAGAGATTTGGCCCAACAGTTACGTTATTCTTTTTAACATATCCTCCATATCCTGATATGCTAGGCATAGATTTTAAGTCATCTAGAGTGTAATTCTTGACCTCGTCTCCATATCTTGCTGTCAAAACATAGCTTATTCCTTGCTCTTCCTCTTGAGTTATCTCCTTCTCAGATTTTGGTAAGCTTACATAGATGTATGCACCTATGGCTGCGATTAGAATAATTATGAAAGTTACTGTCACAATCTTGTCGTTCTTCTCCCCCACCATGTTACACCAAAAAGAAAATTAACTTTTAAGCTTTGTTAATTTTGGATGATCAAAATTGGATGTTGTGGATTCGCTAAAGGGAAAAAAGAGTATTTTAAACATTTCAAACTCGTTGAGATCCAGCAGACGTTTTACAAGATAATTCCAGAAGATACCCTGGAGAGATGGCGTCGCGATGCTCCAAACGATTTCGAATTCACTGTTAAGGCATTTCAAGGTATTACCCATCCTATAAATAGCCCAACTTGGAGAAGAAGTGGAATTAACTTGAAGGGAAATGAGAGATATGGTAATCTTCAATCTAGCGAAGAGGTGTTCGAATCCTGGGAAATTACCAAAAGGGCATGCGAGATATTAAATGCAAAGATATGCCTCATACAACTTCCAAAGAGATTCAAAGATAGCAGGGAGAACATAGAAAATGCAAGAAATTTCTTTTCTAGCATAGATAGAGATAGTATAGATATAGCTGTCGAGCTGAGAGGCTGGTCAGATGAAAATATAGAGAAACTATGCAGAGATTACAATCTGATAGATTGTAGAGATCCATTCGCATCTAAGCCAGCTTATCTGAATGAAATAGCATATCTTAGACTGCACGGCTCTCCGCCTGGTGACAAGATGTACAGGTATCAATATACAGAGGAAGACTTACACAAATTGGAAGACTATATCAAGAATCTGGATGTTGGAGAGATATATGTACTTTTCAACAATATCTACATGTTTGAAGATGCCAAAAGATTTCAAGAGATTTTGAAAAAGGAGGAAGGCGGGGAGGGATGGGACAGGTGAGGAGAGAGACCGCCTGCATGTGCCCGTCTTAGGGCCCTTTACTATACATGCAGGCTTTTTGATCCTCAATCTCTAGACCTAAAACACGTACAGGGTTTATAAATGAGAGGAGGGGGTAAAAAGTGTTTAAAAACTTTTCGATTCAATATAATACATGGAGCCATTTTTCATATTGATATGCCTATCCTCAGAAGTAGACAGAAACTAGACATATCTTATATACCTTCTAAGGTGCTATGCAGAGATAGGGAGATACAGATTTTGAAAACACTCGTAGAGAGTGGCGGAAAAGCTCTCATATCAGGAGAAATAGGAACAGGTAAAACCTTGCTCGCCAGGTATCTCTTTAAAGAATCAATCTACATAAATTGTTTTGTAAACAGATCAGAGCATGCAATATTAGAGAGTATCCTATCAAAAGTCAGACCAAGTTTCAATCCTGCCGGTTTACCTACGAGGAAATTATGGGAGCAAATACCTGATAACACTGTGATTATACTGGATGAAATCGAGGGCATCTCCTTGGATGACTTGAACCATTTTCTGTATACACTATCGAGAAGATCCGAATGTGGTAGGAGGTTGAAGTATATCGCTATAACTAGAGATGCAAATATTTTGAGACAAATGATAGGAGATGATGCAACTTGGAGTACATTTGCAGAAAAAGCAGTGATCCAGCTTCAACCTTATAACCACAATCAAATGGTCGAAATACTTAATTATAGGGCGCAAGAAGCTCTGTATGAGGGAACCTTCGATGAGGATATACTCTCGCTTATAGCGGATATAGCTATGGAAAGCAGAGGTCATATGAGGACAGCGATCGATATATTGAGAAACTCAGCCATACTAGCTGAGCAGAAAGGCAAGACAAAAATTGAGCCGGAAGATGTAAGAGAGACCAATCTTGATACCTGGATCGGAAACCTAGACTCGCTTGATAAGAATCATCTTTTGGTGTTGCTCTCTATAGCTAAAGCGTGCTCAAATAAGGCTTATACAACTTTAGAGGATTTAAAGGAGCACTACTTCATAGAATGCGAAAATCATAACATAGAGCCTACAGACATAGAACATCTAATCCCGAGACTGGAAGCAGAGGGGTTTATTAGTAGAAGAGAGAGCGATGGTAAATGTGCTTTACTGATACCTTCTAAGATAATAACAAAAGAAATCGAGGAGAACCTCGAGAAAATCTTATAACTTCTTTAATCCCTGCCACCATTCATTGCAAGTAGTCTTTGTAAGAGCATCCATCAACTGTTTTGCAGACCTCGTTTTCAACCTCTGAGAGATTCTTACAATCCAATCCTTTGCAGATTCAAATCCAATCTCAATGTATTCCTTAGCAGTAAATGCCATTTCCAAAAGATCTGCATCTTTAGCAATAATCCCAGCTCTTCCTTTGAGACTTTCAAATTCTCTCCATATTTTAAATATACCCTCCCCGATCTCTCCGAGGGATTTGCTTTGTTCCTCTATAATTTTTTCTTCATTTGCATCAACATATCTTTTAGCAACTTTGTGCAGATCCCCGATTCTACATTCCGCTATATCATGAAATACTAGCATCGTGCAGACTTCTTCAGGCTTTTCATACTCCTCCATTTTAGCCAATATATATCCAATCTGTGCCGCTCTCAGTGAATGCTCAGCTACACTTTCTGGATCTTTAACTCCACACAATTTCCAACCCTCATGCTTAATTTTTCTTAACTGTCCTAGTTCACATATGAATTTGCAGATCCCAATCTCTTCCATGGTTTAGAAAACAAAATTTATCTTATAAATCTTGAATACAGTCTTGTTCGAAAAAATGGGCCCGCTGGGATTCGAACCCAAGTCTATGGCTCCCGAAGCCACAAGGATACCAAGCTACCCCACGGGCCCCCGAAAAGAAGAAATCCCATATAAATTAAAATAACTTACTTGATGAGTTTTGCAAACTCCTTGTATTTCTCCTCTAAGATCCTGGAAGCCTCTATCAGTATAGTTTTTGCATCCAGAGATCCATCTGTTTCGAACTTGAATATGTATTTACTCTCATCACCCTTTACCTCCATCGCTCCATCTTCTGTAACTTCCATGCAAGATTTGCAAAGAGAGCATTCCTCGACATTTTTGACAACTAGCTTTCCATCTTTTTCTTCCAAGATTTTCTTTGGGCAAGCCTCTATAGCTCTCTTTCTAGATTCTTCATCAAGTTTATCCTGATTTATCTTGATTATCGGGTAATATTTGTATCCCGGAGCTACAACAGCCTGCCATTTTGCATGGTCTTTACCTCTTCCAAGCACGGCTTCGGCTTCCAAAATTAGTCTTTGCCCTTCAAACAATTCAACTATAGGTATGTTTGGATCTACGACCTTCCACTTCTCATTTTCAGGTTGCAAGTCTCCAGAATATATTACTCCGGGTTCTTCTCTACTTAAAGTATATCTAACTGTACAGTTTGGGCAACCTTCACCTTTACATGAGCATTTATCTCGTGGAACTAGAAGTTTAAGATCGGTTGGAAGAGGAATCATACCCAATCTGTGAGCAATGATCTCATCAAACAGAGGCGAGGTATTGTCATAGAAGATTACATCTTCTATAGCTAATTTTGGAACTTCCCTTAACATAGCTCTCCTTAAAGCATTCACAAAGTAATGTGATGTATCTGATACTACTAACTTTGCATATCTCTCCTTTAATTCAACAACCTCAACCTTTACCAAATCAGATCACCCTAAACTCTTCTTCCTCTCTTTCCACCTTTCTTTCTGCCACCATCATGAGGTATAGGCGTTACATCTTCTATCCTTCCAACCTTCAGTCCTGCTCTAACTAAAGCTCTTATTGCAGCTTGAGCTCCTGGACCTGGGACTTTACTTTTTGTCCCTCCCGGTCCTCTTACCTTTATGTGTATCTTGTCTATCCCTTTCTCCTTCGCCATCTCTGCAACTCTCTGAGCTACAAGCATCGCTGAATAGGGAGAACCTTCATCCTTTGCAGATTTTGTTACCATCCCACCAGAGCATCTTGCTATTGTTTCAGCTCCTGTTAAGTCTGTTATTGTGATTATGACATTATTGAAGGAAGCGTATATGTGGGCAACTCCCCATCTTCCCATCCTATTCCTCCTTTACCTCAACCATTTTAGGTTTAGGAATAGTGTCAACAGAAGGCCTAGCCGGATGAGATGGATCATATAAAGGAGAGTCGGGTGCATAATCTATATCTTTTTCCTCATCTGCTCTGACCATATAGCTTGGTACAGTTACTCTTCTTCCTCTTATGGCTATATGACCATGCACTACGAGTTGCCTTGCCTGCTTTGGAGTGGCTGCAAGACCTTTGAGATAAACCAACGTCTGTAACCTTCTTTTAAGTATATCTTCAACAGTCAAAGCTAGACAATCATCAAGCGTTGCATCAGGTTTTACTAAATTCATTCTTATAAGGTGATTCATCAGCTGTTCGACTTGTCTTTTGTAAACAGGATCTTCGGATCCTACCTTAGCTAGTAGTTTTCTTGCTTGTGTTCTATATTTTCTCAAAATGGTTTCTGCCTTCCATATCTCTCTCTTATTCTTTAACCCATACTTTTTCATCAGTTCGTTTTCTCTCTTTATCCTCTCCTCTTCCCATGGATGCGAAGGAGTTTCATATTTTTTCCTCAATCTCCTAGGATCCCCCATAAAAATCCCTTTACTTTCTCTTTCTAGATACTCCCAATGCGAGACCTTTTCTTCCGTTTGATCTTGTCCTCTGCCCTCTAACCGGTAAGCCTAGCTCATGTCTTATTCCTCTGTAAGCCCTTATCTTCTTTAATCTGTTGATATCTTCTCTCTTCGTTAGATCAATATCTGCACCTATAAGATGAAGATCTTTACCTGTGTAGTAGTCTTTTCTTCTGTTCATTAACCAACCCGGAGCGAACTTGTTGAGGTTTGATATGATCTCTTGGATTTTTTCTATCTTCTCGTCAGGCAGGTTTCCTATCTTTTCAAATCTATTGACCCCTGCAGCATCAGCTATTATCGTGCTGAGATGAAAACCTATACCTTTTATCCTTGTTAGAGCGTGAACTACGCTTTTTTCTCCATTGAGATCAGTATCTGCAATTCTAACTATGTACTTGAAGTCCTGATTTTCTTGCATTTCCTGCTCAGCCAGTTCTATCACCTCTTTCAGTATAACAGAGAGTAAGCCTAATAATAATAAAACTGGTATATAAGGATTTAGGAAAGAGAGATTTTTTGTATCACTTACCAAGTTGACATTGCTAAATCGCAAGATTTAAAAGATAAAATATTATATAAATACATGGGAGAAAAGTGACCGGGTGGAAGAGTAAACTATTCGTTCTGGCAATTTCTATCCTAATTATATCCGCTATACTCTCTCTGGCTATTACTTTCACTTTTACCGAGATAAAAGAAAGCACGGAGGAATTGTTAATTAAAATCGATACAGATAGGGCACCCATAGGGATTGAACCCCTCGCTCTTAATCTTTCTGCAAGGATACTTAACGCTAAAGGAAAAGTTACCTACGAGTGGGATCTTGGGAATGGAGAAAAATCAAATAAAGAAAAAGTCACGATAACCTATGACGAGCCCGGTACATATAATTGCACTCTTACAGTTACCGATGAAATCGGCAGAAAAGCAGTAGATAGTATAAAATAATCGTGGAAAGGAATAGACCACCTATAGTTACACTCAACATAAATAAAAAGACTATCGAGAGAAAATTCACATGGTTGAACTTTTTAGCCCTTTTACCAATACCTTTCAATCCTTATGCTTGGGCAGGAAACCAGCAGTTAACCCTAGATCGAATAGAGAAGAAAAAGGGACATTGGGCATGGGGAGATAGTGGAATAGTCATAACCGCACAGATCAACGATCCAGAAGGAGACGAGATTGTATCATATGAATGGAGAGAGCAAACGGCAGATAAACTGGTAACAATAACTGGAAAAACTTTGCTCCCGGTGCACAATCTCTCAGGAAATGAAAGCGTAAAGATCCCTGCTCTATATGCATGGATGATAGGCAGGCATATAGTTACACTCACCGTTAGGGATTCGGCAGGAAATGTAGCTACTGCAGTCACAGACTATATAGTTTCTGAGAGTCAGAGAGAGACAACCATAAACATGTTAAGGATAATGGTCCTGTTTATTCCGAGTATAATGAGCATCGTCAGAGGAACAGGAGGTTCACTTTGGAATGCTATGCCAAAGATATGAGAGAAAACATTTCTAATCATGTAGATGAGCTGTACGAAGAGGTGAGAACAAATCCGTTGCTGAACAACTTTCCGCTGATCAAGACGATCCTCTTATCGATGATAGAGAAGATTCCAAACACTGTCGGTGTCCCCTACGAGCATCCACTTGATAAAGCTGAGCTTGTAGTATCGGAGATCCAACCGTTTAACTTTTCAACCTATGTGAACGAAAGTGGTGTAGTCGATAGAAACATAACACTAGCTAGATCATTCAACATAACAAATGTTGATACCAACTTGACGGCATTTGATATCTATTTAACACTAAGTAAGCCGTTTTCAGAAGAGAAAGGACTTCCAGAGCAACTCGAGAAGGACGGGGTAACTGTCAAAATAAAAGTTAACTCTCTTACTAAAAAACTGTCCCATCAGAGAAATTACACAGAATGGAAGAGAAGCATGAAGATAGATGAACTACACCCTGGAGATAGGATAGAGTGTACACTTTATCTGACATTGGAAAAGGGAGTAGTCGTAGAGAAAGGTATGTACGATTGCCATCTCTATGTCTATCAAGGCAAAACTCTGCACCGCGAAGAGCTTGTAGATATTGTAACATTTAAAGTGATATTATAAAAACACGGATGATAACGAGGGCTAACATACTTCCAAAAATCAATATCAATTATATTGGAAGGTCAATCGGTTATTTCCTTCAAGTCGATTTGGATCTTCCAAGAATTAAGAAGAAGGCGCTGATGTTATCGCTTTCTTCTCTACCATACACATCCTCCGCTACAACTTTTATGTCATGCCTTCCTATAAGTCTATCCCTACATACCCATATATATGGTTCCTTTTCAGCCACATACTTGAGGTTGTTGTCTATATAGAACTTTACTGTTTTAATGTCGACTGTTCCATGAATTCTCGCGACGACATTTATCCTTCCCACTATGACGGTAGTCTTTAATTTTAATCTTATATACCTGCCTAATATGTAAAGCCCATTTACTGGTCTAACGATACTCACGGAAAATGGTGGGTTCGGATTTCCTACGGTTATATTTTTGGCTATGGAACTGGTGAAACCATCATTATCTCTTACATATAACCTGACTTCATATGTTCCATTTTGTGCATACGGATGTGTTACATTTTCTCCATATGCTATGTCTCCATCACCGAAATACCATGTCCAGTTAACGATGTATCCGTCTATATCGTATGACGTACTGTAGAAGTACACTGTATACCCTGCAGAAGGATTGAGAGGCTCATAGTAAAAATCTGCGGTTGGATAAAATGGGATAATCTCAAATTCATGCGCATCTGACATATTTCCATTTCCAGAGGTGTCGATTGCCCATATGAAGAAGTGATAGGTTCCAATTTCAGGATAGCTTAGATTTACGTAGTATATATCATAACCTTTCCTGCTGGCAGAGACATTCATTGTAGATCCATTTGGAAGTGATATATTGATATACACACCATCGACAGCCACATTATCAGTCACTCTACAGGAGATGTTAACATTTTGTCCTACATATTGAATACTCGGTATGATAACGATATTCGATATTTCTGGTTTTATATGATCTGTGATGTTACCAGATACATTAACTGTACAGTTATGAATGATCGCTGGCACACTATACCCCTCACAAGCCAACTCAGCAGAGAGGTTTAAGTAAGCAATTCCTGCTCTTTTTGCTTTAAAACTGATGGTACAAAGTGTACCGGAAATCTTACTTTTTTCTCCATGTAGAGTGAAACAAAACATTCCGGTTAGTTCGCCTTTAGAATTATCAACAGATCCCTCAACAAAGGTGACATCACTATACTCGCTAAAGACGTATCCTTCAGTTATATTTACAATTTCTAAGATATGTGGAGGAAAAGAAAGTTTTTCAATCTCCCATCCACTGATGTTTTCTTTAAGATCAGCGTACACTTCTACCGAGAAAATCTCGCCTATCTCAACATTTTCATATTCTGGTAGTAGAGAGATCGATGATATCTCTGTTCCATCTGCCAGAGAGTATGATGGATAGAAGGATAGAAGAATTAGCACCACAACTGTAGAAAGTACGCTTACACTTCTCATTCTATCACCAAATCTGGGTATGTTTCTCCATAGTGTGAGGTTACTAAAGTTATATCCTTGATATCTATCTCACCGTCAGGATATGGCAGATTCATATCCTGCGGTATCCATCTAGGAGGACCGGTCTCTCCATAATGCCCGGTGACATTTGTTATATCCTTGATATCTATCTCACCACTCATATCCAAGTCGTACCTTGGATATATGTAGAAAGTTAAGTGCGAACTTTCGATGGAGTTATGGGATGTATCTTCGACTATGATCTTGAAGGTGTAAACACCTATATCTCCATAACTTGTATTGAGATAATATAACCCATTTGTGTAATATTCCATGGATACATTCCAGATGATGGAATTAGGCCCATGTATTTCGATGGTAACATTTTCTACCCCTATATTGTCAGAAACAGAAACAGATATGTTAAAAGGATCACCACTATATTGCCTCAAACGCTCCAGTTGTATATTATGTATGATTGGCAAATCGTTATCCTTTATAGAAATTGTCATTGTATCGCTCCTATTCCATTTACCATACTCATCTACAGCAGATATGAAGTAATAAAGTGGTAGCAAAGAGTTTGGTAGTTCATCTATCGTGTACGTCCATGTTCCATTTTGAAGTTGTTCCATCGATTCGTTAAGATGATTATGGGATGATCCAAACCAATATTCAACCCAAACACCAGATACACTGTCCATATCTGTTACATTTGCATAGAAAGTGAAACTATCTCCTGTGAAGCCGATTTCAGGCGAGAGGTCGACTATCTTTGGTCCGTTGTTTATCATGACAGTTACATTCCCATAGAATGACTCGCAGGGTACAGTCTCACCGTTATATGCTAATTCGACGTGAAGGCCTATCATGCTAACTCCGATATCGAGGGCTGTGAAATTTAGAATACAAAGCGTTCCTTCTCCAATCGCTCCTTCCCCTTGTATCGTGTAACAGAAACAACCAGTTAAGGTACCCTCCTCATTATCTATGTTTCCAGGATTAAATGATGTTGTACCCACACTGGAGAGTAGGTCACCCTCTGTGACAGAATTCAATCTTAACACACGAGGAGAAAAATTAAGGAATTCGATTTCCCAACCACTTACTTGATTTACCAGATTTGCTTCAATCGATATAGTGATATATTCTCCTTTGTAGCAAGTTATATTACAGGGACTAACTTCAACAGTAGAGATGCTATCCTCGGATAGTGCAACTGTGATTAAACCAGCTAAAGATGAAAGAAGCAACAATATCCCAACCACTTCTACACCAAGTCCTTCCCTCATTTTTTCACCCTCTAATTTTTTCATATTCTATTTTTAATATTTTTTGTACAAATCTTTTCTAACCATAGTTTTCACCATAATGTGCAGTGACCGCAGTAATATCTTTTATATCAATTTCACCATCTTTGTTTATGTCCTCTCTAATCCAACCAGGATCTCCAGTCTCACCATAATGTGCAGTGACCGCAGTAATATCTTTTATATCAATTTCATTATCCGTGTTGATATCCCAATCAGCTGGTTTTGTTCTGAAACACAATGTTCTATTCACCCAGTTCTTACCATCTGTAATATTCACAGACCACCAATACCATGTTAGCCAGTTATTCATAAGATCACAGTTGGTGGTATATGTTCCGTTACTTCCAGAGAATGTTTTTATAGTCTGCCATCTACCTGTTGCATTTGTTCTAAATATGACCGTAAGTTGATCTCCTTCTGGATCAGAAACAGTGACGTTAAGGATTGGATAGATGCCGTTCCTAGGATCGATTGTTACGTTTACTTTACCATTTTCAGGATGAGTATGATCAATAGAGGGTTTTTCGTTTGTGGAGATGGTAAAGTCCCTCTCTGCTGGAGTAGGATCTATATTTCCGTCCTTGTCTTTCGTTCTTACTTTGAAAACATAGCTCCCATCTGGAAGATCATAATATGATGTGGTAGTTTCCTTACTCCAAACTGACCAAGTTGTGTCGTACCCTTCCAATTTATAGGAGAATAGCAATTGATCCACTGGGGTGTTATCATCTGACCCACTCCATGAGAAAGTTACATCGTTGTAATCTATGACGCCAGAGGGTCCTTCCATTATGATGGTCTCCGGTGGTTCACTTTCGCCTGTGATTGTTATGGATTTCGACACACTATCTTCTAAACCATATTCATCTATAATTCTCAGTGTGATGGTATAGGTTCCTGGAGAAGAGAATTTATGTTCAGCATAGCAGTCCCATTTACCATCGATGATTTCTCCATCATTTCCTCCTATCTCGTCATGAGTAACACTACCAAATCCTTCTTCAAAATCCCACCATGCTATTAATCCATCTGTTACGACATTCCCTTCCAGATTTTGTTGGATTTCATCTTCGGTAAGAATTCTGTTGTAAATCCTGATAAAATCTATCTTCCCAGGAAAAGCATGATAACCCCAACCCATATAGATGTTTTTATCTGTTATTTTGATTTTTTTGCCATTACCTGGTTTGCTACCTACGAGATTACCATTTAGGTAGATTCTTATCCCGTCAGTGGAACTGTATTCTCCCACGACATGTATCCACTTCCTAAAGAGTGCATTGCTTGGATTTGGATAATAGTTAATGTGTGTGTGACTACCGTCTGGATGCCAAACTAAGAACTGAAGATACCAGGGATAATAAAGTCTCCAAGAATCCCATTTGTATATTGGTGAGCGATGATCTCTTGCAAAGTGTATCCTATCTATATATACTGGTACTTGACCATAGTAGTATATCTTCACTCTGTAATTATGATTCAATTGAGAGAAGAAAGTTGGATGATGGTGTATTTGCCATCCATACCAATATTGACTTATGTTTTTCTCATCAAAATCGGAAGTCTTATAAATGTCCTCCAGTACCTTCTTTCCTGTATTTAAATCCCATACCTCAATCTTGATGATATTTACAGGATCTTGAGGCTTATACCCTATTCTTAATCTTACAAATAGACCTGTTTTACCATAGTGCAGATCCGGATCTCCAGAGAAGTCATATATTGATATGTATCCCGTTCCATTTTGTGGAACTGCTCCTCTGACCAGTTTGTTTATGCTACTATCATAATAATTGAAACCTATGTTCTTATCAGTATCTTCTGCCTCTACGTAGGTGCTCCTTCCACCATCGTACCATATCTTTGCCTCTACCGTTATGTTGTCATTTATGTTGAATGCAGGTGAGTTACTTACTTTTACTCTATCGTCATTACCATCAAATTCGAGGAATTTTCTACCGTAACTTGTGGTTCCATCTCCAAAGTCCCATGTCCAGTTTGTTATTTTCGAGTCATTGTCTATGCTAGTATCGATGAATACGATCTTCTGCGAAACGTTTGCAATTGAGGGATCGAAAGAAAAGTTTGCTATAGGTGGATCGTTGATAACAAAGGTGATCTCGGCTGGGCTTATCTCGATGTTTCCTGCTGAATCCTTTGCTCTAACTTTAAAAGTATAGATCCCAGATGGAAGATCCTCATAGGTTACAGAGGTTGAACTTGTCCAAGATGACCAATATATATCATGTCCATAGAGAATGTAGGAATACTTCAAGTTAGAAGCTGAGGAGATATCATCTTCACCGATCCAACTGAAGTGCACAGTATGCTGAGTGGTTACATTTTCTGGCGACTCTATTATTTCGGTATTAGGTGGGGTAATATCCACATATACGTATGCGGATAGATTCTCTATCTCCCTAGCGATCTTCCTTCTCGCTTCATATATTTTTAGAGGATCTTTGCACCAACTTCTTTTGCCGGAATATATCATGCTAACTGTATCATTTAACACTTGCCAAGCGTGTTGCTTCATTGATGCAGGCGCATCAGATATGTCTATGTAATGTTGAAGAGTCCATAGATATTCATAGTCATCGATACCCTCTCTCACCATTTCCCATCTCACTGAAGAAATTCCTCCTTCATAGCATGGTTTAGGTGATATTCCTTCCTTGAAAGGTGGATACAACAAGAACCCTTCACCTGCACATCCCGGACAATATTTTTCCCAATAGGAATGTCGCGGATCAGTCCATGGATTTTGAGTCCATGAGGTTGTTGAGTAGTAGAGGTTTCCTTCCAATCCATACTTCCAAAGCAACCAACCAAATACTCTAGGTGCGGTGTATGGTTGTTTTATGTAGTAGTTTGGATGCCCACTCTGGGGAGGATTCCCTATGCAGACATAGGTCCATCCCTCTGCATCAGAATCATTTTTTATATCTTGTAAAACCTTACTACTTACTACCCTCAGATCCGGAATCCAGATATCGACATAATCTTTCAAAATAGGATAAACTTCGTTCTCCCATATGTAGTCGTTCACGCCAATAAGCGTTTGTGCTATTTTTATGTTAGGATTGGCAGATTTTAGTAGAATAGAAAAATTTCTTATCTCGAGAATATTCTTGTAACCTTCATCGGGACCGTATAAGTAGGGTTCATCCTTGATAAAATAGTATGCCTTGTCTAACCAACCTCTCTCCTCCAGATGGTTAGATACATTCTGCCAAAATGCTATGATCGATCTGTTATAGCCTTCTGATCCTTTTGGAAATCCACAAAATGAGTCTGGAATTCCTTTGCCCATCATGAATGATGTAAAACCATAGTCGTCTAGGTACATGCTAGCAAGCTTATCTGCTTTTGTGTAGTTTATATTGAAATGAACATTTCCATCCTCGACAGTCCAACTATACTTGATTGCGTTGTAATACCAAGGTTCTATAAAGCCAGGGGCGACCTTGTGAGATCTGTAGATCTTATAATACTCATCTCTGACTCTTTCGTATTGATCTGATTTTATGTTATGGAATTTCAAGATCTTCCATTTATTTAGACCAAACGCGGTTCTACAGTGCGACTCTCTCGAGAGAGTAAAGCTCCATACAGTGAGATTCAGAGGAATCGTTAATGATCCATCACTATATTCTATAGTGACATTCCCGTGATAGAATCCCGCATCAATGTCATCTGGGACAAAGATAGTTACCCATATACTTCTCGATATGTTTTTAGAAAGATTGAGAGGAGAAAATTCTGGTAGCGGATCTGGATACTGTTCGTAGTATGCAGGAGTGTATTCGACGGTACGTATAGATATCGTTCCATTGTCTATCCTGCACCCAGTAACAGCATTTATTAGATCACTCACCCTGATTTCCAAGTTTGATATATTTCTGTAGGGCCTTACCCCAATTTGGAAAGATTCGTATTCATTCTTTGCACATTCAATCCTAATAGATGAACTTACATTTACTGGAGGGATGCTGACTTTAAATATTTTCTCAGTGGAAGGAGAAAACCATACGACCAGATCAGGGTTTGTAGCCAGCTTATAACCAACTGATGTTGGAATTTCCATAGAGATATTTTGCCATATTCTAGATAAGGATAGACTTTTTCTCATGATACTGTTGTTTGTTAGATATCCCTCTTTAGTGACAAATAGGTTATAGTGTTTCAGTCCCTGCTGAACATAATCACGGACAACGATTTTGTAATAACCTGTAGAGTTAGTAGATGTAACTAACTCAATCTCGGCGGATGAATTATATAATACCGCGTAAACAGTAGCATTTTGTATAGGAGATCCGCTTGTTTTGTCTCTAACGTACCCGCATATTATTCCACCTTTTTCAAGAGAGAAGTTGAACCATTTTACTGTGAATGGATATGTTGGTATAAGTTCCCCTATAAACACGGTTTGAGAAACATAACCTTTTTTGGATGCTGTGAGTTTACAGTCCGATAAGGGATATGTTAGAGAAAACATATAGAAACCAGTAGAGTCTGTAGTACGTGTTAAGGTAGTGTAATTTCCATATTCATTATACCCACATAGTGTTATTTCAGCCCCTTCGATGACATAACCTGTTTCACTATCGTAAACATAACCTTTAACATAGATCATAGAGGGAGGAGTCCAACCATCGACTGGTGCAAACTGATAATATGGAGATATCATTAGAAGAATTGCTGTAAAGAGACTGACAAGACTTAATGTGATTCTCCTTTGATACATCTTATTCAACATCTCCCCCTTGATAGTTTATAAATTTTTTATGACAGACATATCCACCCTTATTTCAATAAGGAATATAATATTCTAAAGCTTATATATTTAACGTACGATGTCTCCTCTCCTCAGACCACAATCAATATAATCCTAAAATCTATCTCAACTTTGATATCGATGCAAGGACAATCGTGGACAAAGATAAAAGAGATTTTGGAAGGAAATAAGACAGGGGAAGAAGTCAACATCCGAGGATGGATATACAGGAAGAGAAGTAGCGGAGGAATAATCTTCATACTTGTAAGAGATTCAACAGGCGTAATTCAGGCAACTATCAAAAAAGGAGACATTCCGGAAGAGGAATTCGAAAAAGCAGAAAGAGCTTTGATAGAGTCTTCCATAAAGATAAAGGGGATAGTCAAAGAAGACAAGCGTGCGCCAGGCGGCTACGAGATAAAGGTGAATAAATTCGAAGTTGTTAATTTTGCTGAGCCTTTCCCTATAACAGAGGACCACAGTGAAGAGTTTCTCCTAGATGTGAGACATCTATGGCTTCGCTCAAGGAAGCTCACAGAAGTAATGAAACTGAAGGCAAAGGTTCTTCGTCTCATTAGGGAGTGGTTTGATGAGAATGACTTTTATGAGGTCACACCAAGTGTTATAACTCTAAATGCAGCGGAAGGCGGCGCAACTGTATTCTCATTTGATTATTTCGGTCAGAAAGCGTTTTTGAGCCAAACTGCTCAGATGTATCTCGAAGCCCTCATCTTTTCCCTAGAAAGGGTCTGGAGTTTAACACCTTCATTCAGAGCAGAGAAATCGAGAACAAGGAAGCATCTCACAGAGTACTGGCATCTTGAGGCAGAGGAAGCGTGGGTGGATAATGAAGGCAATATGAAGATCCAAGAAGAGCTTGTGAGCTATGTTTGTCAAAATATTGCAAAGGTGGCAAAGGATGAGCTTGAATATCTGGGAAGGGATGTAGAAGATCTAAAGGTTATCGAACCCCCTTTCAAAAGAATAAAATACAAGGATGCAATCAAAAAACTGCAAGACAAAGGTTTTGATATAGAATGGGGCGATGATTTTGGTGCTCCTCACGAGAGAGCGCTTGTCGAGGGAGAAGATAAGCCAATATTCGTCACTCATTTTCCAGTAGAATCTAAAGCATTTTACATGAAGATATCTCCAGATGGAAAGACGGTTGAATGCGCTGATATGCTCGCTCCGGAAGGATATGGAGAGTTAATAGGAGGATCAGAAAGATCTGAGGATATAGACTCGATGATTGCTCGTTTAAAGGCGGATGGAGCAAAGATAGAAAACTATGAATGGTATTTTGATCTTCGAAGATATGGAAGTGTACCTCATTCAGGTTTTGGTTTGGGATTGGAGAGATTGGTTATGTGGATTGCAAAGTTAGATCATATAAGAGATGCCATTCCATTTCCCAGAACGGTAACCAGAGTATATCCTTAGGTGATAAAGATGAGGGTAGAGGCTCACGTCCTGATATCTGGAAAGGTGCAGGGGGTATGGTTTAGAGCTAATACTAAAGAGAAGGCCAGACAGCTGAATATAAAAGGATGGGTTAGGAATCTTCCTGACGGTAGAGTAGAGGCTGTATTCCAGGGAGAGAAAGAGATGGTCGAGGAGATGATAAAGTGGTGTTACAAAGGTCCTCCTCTTGCTGAAGTTGAGAATGTTGAGGTGGAATGGAAGGAGCCAGAAGAAGAGTTTGAAGATTTCTCAATCTTATACTGATCTCTCCCAGGCATTTACCATCTTATCGTTTATATCTACAAGGATAATCTCATCAAAGAAGTCCAAATACTCTTTTACCACCTCTATCATGGCTCTTGCTGCATCATCTTCTTTAACTCCTCCAACTCCTGTTCCCATACCAGGAATGGCTATTCTTTTAATTTTCATATCTTTAGCAAGCTCTAGGGCAGCTCTGGTAGCTTTCCTCACGTTATCTACACTTATCCTCATTGCAGGTCTTTCCATCGTTGGTGCATGGATAACGTGCCTGCATTTCAATCTGCCAGAATTGGTAGCTATTGCTTTTCCAACAGGTATTGGAGCTTTTTCTACGGCTTCCTTTTCAATTTCTTCTCCTCCTTTTCTCTTGATGGCTCCTGCTACGCCTCCTCCCATGTAGCCTAGAGAATTGGCTGGATTGACTATCGCATCAACATCCGTTTCTGTTAGATCACCTTTGAGAATTTTTATCTTGCCTGTCATTCTTCTTTGCCTTCCTCCTTCCTCTTTTCTCTCGCTATTCCTCCTCTCAGTATCCTTATCCTTGCATTTAACCCGTGAATCCTATCTTCATACTTCCTTTTCTTTTTCAGGAATTCTGCCTTTGTCATTTTCTTCTCTTCGTATTTCCTCTTCAACTCTTCAATCTTTTGTTTGTTCTTCTCTATCTTTCTCTCCAGCTTTTCTATATTCTTCTCAAGTCTTTCCAATAGACCCATTATTTATCCCTCTCCCACAGCTCCTTTCTATGGGCTTCCAACATTATGTTTTCCTTACCGAGATATTCAGCAAAAGTCTTTATTCTTTTCCCTCCCACTCTATAGGGCTCGGCAAATAACTCTCTATATTTCAAATCTCTCAAAAGATGATGATCCAAGATAACCTCACATTTTGTATTTTCTAGAATTTCGACCATGTTCCTAGATGCATCTTCGAGATTTTTCTTACTAAACTTCCATCCAAGAAAAAGAGTTGGTGGTCCATCCATTATAAGTATATCTGGATCTTGATCTATGATGTAATCTTTTGCTTCCTCTGTGACAGGACCTTGAACATCAGATGCATGCAGCAATCTCTTATCTCCATCATCAACCGTTGTCATTATCACATATCCTAATCTAACATTTGCAGGTCCATGAAAGAACGGGGGAGAGAATCTCAACTCCGTAGATCCTATCTTATGTACTGAGTCATCACAGTAGATTATCTCACTCTTTTCTTCAAACCTCTCCTTGAATTCCTTTCCTCTACCTCTTTGCGAGGCATTGATATCCTTCTCGATATCCTTGGCAAATATCTTTCTTCCTTCAAAGAAACTGGCATCAGGATCATAGTGATCATAATGGTAATGGGATATGACAAAAAGGTCACAATCTTTTGCTATGTTTTCTATCTCTTTTTTCGTCTTCTCTAAAGCTTCAATTTCCAACGGGTGAGGAGGTAACCCGTATCTGCTCGGACCTAGAGCAGCAGACGGATCAATAATCATCTTCAGATCTCTGGTTTCAACATAAACTGAGAGAGATCTAACACCAAGGGAATCTGATGATATGGGCAAGAATTTCATGATTCAGTAAAATGCGAATATGTTCATAAGTCTAATGTCTCTTGCTCCAACTGTAGCTTCTGAGCTTTTCCTTTCTACCATATCCACAGGCGGCGCATCTCTTCTTTCTTACATGGTATGCATGTCTTCCGCATCTTCTACATCTTATGTGCGTCTTCCCTCCGCCAGATTTAGATGGAGTTCCTTTTCCCATGCTTCACCCCCTAAGGTGGAGAGATATATATAATGTTATCTCCTCTCACTATTACTTTATCCCTTTTCGCTACGACGTTTCCATCAACTATTTCCTCCGCATTTTTCAATACAAGATTCATGTGAGGTATATCATAGCCATCAAGAATACCTCTGTACCCTCTATTTCCTCTCAACTCTACGATAACTCTGCTGTTTAAGCTTCTGTGCAGAACTTCCAAAGGTTTTGCCATGGTAGAAACCCTAAACAACAAGATACTTATAACTGTTTTCTTGATATGGCCAGTATGCTCAAAAATAGACATGCCTTGAGAAAGAAGGAAATAAAAAATTTAAAATCGCAAATAGAAGAGATATATAGTTGTAAACTGTCGGATGATATAAAGATGGAGGTAGCTAAGCTTTTTGATCTTGAGGTGATCCTGGTTGATAACGCTGTAGACTTTATCTTTCTTGACGGTAAACCACTTTTTACCTTGACCTCTATAGAGAAATACCAACCTAAAAGAAAATTTGTCACCGTAGATAAAGGGGCTGTAAGATTTGTAACCAATGGTGCAGATGTAATGGTACCTGGGATAGTGGATGCAGACAGAGATATCAAGGAGAAAGATCCAGTTTGGATAAGGGAAGAGACTTATGGCAAAGCCATAGCTGTTGGAATATCGATGATGAATGGAGATGATCTGGTAGAACTTGAAAAGGGAAAGGGTATAAAGAATATACACTGGATTGGTGATAGAATCTGGAAGTTCATCTCCAAAAGTTTATAAGTGGAAATATAATTTAGATAATAGAGAAATTAGAGGTGACTGCTGGATGGGTATACTCGGAAAGATTTTAGGAGAAAAAAGAGTAACTGATGAGGATTACATTGATCTTGAAAAATATGTAGAGAAATCCATAGATACATCGCAGGCAGACCTCCAAAGAGCAAAGATGTGTGTCAGAGTGGGAGAGATACAGAGGTATGAAGACCTCAAAACATTTTTAGATTATGTTTATGGGGGTAATGTTCTGATACTTGATTTCTCACCTCTAGCTGAGGAAGAGGTTATACTTAAAAGAATAACGAGTGAGATAAAGAAAGCTGTTCAAGATATGGACGGAGATGTGGCTGGTATTGGCGGAAACTTGATGGTAATAACACCAAGCGGAGTAAAGATTGACAGGAAAAAACTGAGAGGAGGTTACGCTTAGGTTGTTTTTATAGTTCCTAAAACAGGTTCGTAAATTAAACCCTTATCTAGAAGAGAGGATATTGCTTCTTCCACTACATCTCTATCTATACCCATCTGACTGCATTTTTCTATTATGTTGTCCCACTGCGCACCTTTATCCCCTTCTATCTCTTTTATCACTTCTAGAACAGTATTTTCTATTTCATCCATCTCTCTTTCATCCTTTTCTTCTACCTCCTTAGGAACCTCTTTTTCTTCGGGTATCAAATAACTCAAAGCTTCTTCTAGGATGTCTAGATACTTGTTTAGATCTATATTTTTATAGAATTCCACAGCTTTTATGACACCTTCAGCTAGATCTCTACTATAGCCTAGCTTTGTTAGATCATAAACAGATGCTTTAGATAGACTTAGAGCCTCTCTCATGGCATTAATCCTCTCCCAAGTATTCCTACATGTTTCCAGTATCCACCTATCTCTAGCTGAGGAGTTTACCTCGTACACGGATTCAGGTCTTACTGATAGATACAATACGCCCTCCTCTGGCTCAAATATCCTTACTTTTCCCACAAATGCTATAAAAGAAGGAGTGTCAACGTTTAACAAAGTAGCTGTTACCTCTGGTTGAAACTGTCCAGAGTATAGCGTATACACTCCAGTTGGATCAGATACATGAGCTCTTATGAGCTCATTCTCTCCAGCCAACGATTCAACGTCTGTTAATACTCCTACCACAAATAACCTATTTACCTTCGCTCCGAGAGGAGTGATGACATAAGAAGGTGATCTCTCTCCAGAACCTCTTATTACAGCCGATGAACTATTGTACTCGTTTGCAAAAACTCTCCAAGCAGGCTCTCTCCTCATCTTTCACCCTCCAACAGTTGTAAAAGCTCTTCCGCTCCTTTTTTGATATCCTCTTCTATTATTTCAGCATCCTTTGCTATAAGTGTTGTCCCAAACTCATCTCCGAGTGCATTTCCCCTCAATCTTAACTTCTTTGTTAATAGAGTTTCCTTTATCTCTTCCAGAAGTTTCTCCTCACCCTCGTTTTCAACAATCTTTTTGCATTCCTCCAAGGTTTTCCCAATCAATTTTTCGGTTATCTCTCTGTTAGCTATTACTCCTATGCCAGCAGATCCATCATCGACAACCATTTTTAATCTCAGATCAGCTACACCTTTAACCTTACCGTGAATTCTACACTCACCATTTCTCATCAATCTGTTACATTCAGGGCATCTCTCTATGTATCCAGATCTATCTTTTATCTCTATTACAGTCCCTTCAGTTGTTACATCTATCCCTCCCCTCATATCAACAAGCCTGTGCAATGGTAGTACTGGAGAACCTACTTCCAAATCTTCCGTCAGTTTCTCTAGCGTAGCCCTTTCATCGAATACAATCTGAGGTATGCCCTTCCAGAACTTGGCGTAGCAGCCAGATACTCTTATAACATCCTCTTCTTTTAGATCAAAATCGTGCCAAGCCGTGAACTGCGCCTTTCCTGTTTCGTCTGCGAGAATTCCAGAAAACACCTTTCTTTTCACTCTGTCAATTTCAATTTCCTTTTCCGATATACTCAGAATCTTTGCTTTTATTTCTATGGGACCAAATGTGTTGTAAATATCTATTATCTTGCATTTCCTTGGCTCTTGAGAAATATCAGGTAATTTATCCTCTTCCAATTTTTTTATTCCTGTTCTTTCACCTATATTTATCTGTACATTTCCCTGCCATTCCCGAGAATAGGCATTCCTTATCTCTACAACATCTCCTTTTTCAGCAGGAAAACTAGACTTCCAAGATGTAAATGGTAAAATACCACTTTCATCTGCGATAAGACCATAGTATATAACCCTATTCTCTCCTCTTATGTTAACCTCCTTAACGTTTTTTGTTATGATTTTACAGATGAGATTAAGATTCCTCTCATTCGGAACAATATCCTTTAGCAGTTTTCTATTCAATTTATCCTTTCCAAACTTTTTGACTATACTTTTCTTGGCCTGATCGGGAGGGACTCCATATTCTAAAAATCTTCTAAACTCCTTTTCTATATCCTCTCTACTGAGTTCTAAATCATCTCCTAGCGCAGATATTATCTCGTCTATGTATGAAGAAATATCATCTTCCATGATCCTCCCAATCCTCAATGTGAAAAGAAATATATGAATGTATGGATTAACGAGAGATTAAAAAATAAAGGGAAAATAGAGGGTTTACTTTCTTCTGGTCTTTCTCCCGCTTTTCCTCATTGAATAACCAACACCAGCTATCACTATGATAGCTATGATTATGATTGCAATCACTATCAATACAGACATATCTAAAAGCTTTCTAGCATGTGGGTACACGCTTGCTCCATATAGCATGTGTCCATCCACGTAGAGATCTTCACTTCCATCCCATTTCAATGGCTGCACATCCTCTCTCTCCCAATGATTAGCATCGCTATATTCTGTGCTTGGGACCCATACTCTTAGATCTGGGTCACCAAAAAGTTCAACATTTTCAAATTTGTCCCACCACCATCGATGAACAAGAACTTCTGGACCTGTAGCTCTAATACCTCTTTCATAAGCCTGTCCCACAGTATCGCCCATTGCTATTCGTTTTACAAACATCTGTATCCATACCGCACACCAGTCTGTCGTTGTCCACGGATCTACAATCTGAAATACTGATCCATGTCTCATCCAAGACATGTGCAGTAAAGTACCGGCAGGTAAGCAGGATGTAGCAGGAATTCCACAAGAGTGTAGATTCTTTAGATTATCATCGAATTTATAACCTGTATTTGTCCAGCTATCTACAGTTGGTGTTCCGCTGATGCTCGATAGAAGGATTTTACCATCGTGGTAGGTTATTATAGGCAAACCCTGAGACAGAGATTTAAAAGGATGTAATAGTCTATCTCTGTGAATCATAAAACCGTTTATTGCCCAAACCTCAAATACCATTGATACACCAGGTATAGATCCGATAATTCTTGAAGCAAGAGTTCTCTGAAAATTAGATACAGAGGCATCCGGATTCTCTGTGCATCCCTTTTCTGGAAACGGATTGAATTTAATCAAGGGTTTTGTGAATTTGAGTAGGTTTTCATTGTTTAATCCTGTTCCCACATAGAATGCTATCCAACGAGGATATAGCCTTATATGTCCAGGTCTAAACATTACTACTTCATATTCTCTCCATGGATTTGGCTCTTTGACATAGGGGCTACGAGGATCCCACATAGCGAGTATTCCACTGTTTCCTTGATATCCATGATTGTTGACTATCCATAGAATAACACCTCTATTCAAATTCTCTACTACTGCTGAGAAATTCGTTGAAAATGCACATCCATATCCAGCTCTTTTTGCATAAATCGGTATAACTTCAGATTCACTAAGATCTGGATAATATGCACCTTTCTTCCCATGACATATATCCTGATCTATGGGATCAGGAGATGGTGTAAAATACGGAACTATACCATCTGCTCTGGTATATCTGAAATTCCAATGTTTCCATGCTACTTCATTGAATCTGTACATATATGTGCCAAGAGAGTTCATGATTGGATAGACGAATGTTTCTTCCTGAGAGGGTTTGACTATAGTTAAGGTTGATCCGTAAGGCTCTTTTAGTCTTCCTCCTATAAGCTTATTGACACTCTTGCTGCCATTTATGAGTTTGATTCCATTTGGATTGAGGGCAGGATTTTCAAATATGAGGGCTGGGTAGAAGACATTTCTACAAATTGCATAGGCAGTATCAACTGGTGAACCCCAAAATCTCCCCGGATATGCAGCTCCAGTGAAAGATCTATCCCAAGGCATCCCTATATCATATTGATCTGCGACCGTAATTATGGTCTCCCTCAGTTGATCTTTCCCTTCCTCAAGCCTTCCTAGATCACATTTTTCAAGAAATCTATAGACTTCTTTCCCAGATGTATACATACTTCCAGACGATGGATGAACCTCTATCCTCTGTGAAGAAAATTTCTTCCAGAACTCAGTATGGTATACAACAGCCTGTGACAGTTCAGGATGTTCATCTACTATTAGCACAGGAGATGCATGATGGGCAGCTATATAACTTGCAGGTCCAACAAATAATGCTCCCTTAAATTCGCCGGCAGGCCTTAATTCCTCTGCGTACCAATAGCTCCATGGATCAATTGTTGTAAATACTACAGTATTTTCTCCACCGGAAAGATTCCTTATATCCCTGTAAAGATTTTTGGCATCTCTATACTCCTTTGATATGCTTGGAAGTTGGTCCTTTACTTTACCTTTTAGATGACCTCCAATATTCAACAGATATATTTCTTTTACTCCGAGTTTTCTCAAGACTTCTTTAGTACACGAGGGTATGTGGTCAGGAGAGATATATAGCAGAGGTATATTTAACATACTTGAAAGAACAGCTCCATTTGCAGCAGATGTGAAACTATCTCCTTCCTCTTTGGATATATTCTGATGCCAACTGTATTCGAATACCACCTGCAATGGCTGAGAAATATTATCTAACGAATAAACACATATTGTATAATTTTCTCCTTCGTTGCATTCCCCAAGCTGATCTAGATGAATGCTTTCTTCCTGCTTCTTTTCTATTTCGCCACTTATAATTTCTTCCATAGGAATACTTGAGCATATTTCGGTGCCGGCCGGGTCAACTACTGTGAATCCTAATCTGACATTCGGATTATTCCACTTTAGTGTGAAGTTTACATCTCTACATCCAAAAGGTGTAGCTGGAAGTTTGAATGTTACACCTGGATAAAGATAGATATCAACATCTCCCTCATTTTTAATCGCTTTTGCCATCTCCTTGATGCTCAATGGCATAAACTGTTCTTCCTTTTCATCAAGATTTGGAGGGTAAAAACCCTTCCTTGCAACAGCTGTAACACTTACCTGCCATTTTCCGTAATTATGAATAAAAGATGCTAATACTTCTTTATAGCCAATCCGCTCGGCGTGATCTCTATAATCATGTATGGTACAATCGAGCATTCCTATATTCAAATCATAAAGTTGTAAATCATAGTCTATGTTTGTAGGCCAACTTAATTTTGCTACAATGTATTTATAGATCTTGTCTTTTATGTCGAAGGTTTGGTATGTTGCTCCAGCACCAATAGAGGGGAGCTCTATTTTCATATGTTTATGTTTGATTGAGGCAGGAGAAAACGCTCTTATGATTTTACCTTTTTCTGCTTTGTTCGGATTCTCAAAATCATCTTTAATAACAGCCACAACAGCCTTATCAGAATAACTCCAGTCATTCAGAGCTAGCTTTGCAGCAATCTCATAAGAATTGTTTCCTCTAATCTCAACCACATCTCTAGCTGGCCATTGTTTAACCTTGCT
>JAPDJO010000028.1 GCA_029259115.1 Thermoplasmatota archaeon
AAGTAGCCTGAATTCTAGATCCATCTGGTAAAGTTGCATCTAACATTGGTTCCGCTATGCTTATGTGCTTGCCACACTTCTGGGCTAGTTTTATAACAAAGGCTGAGAGTTCCTCTTCGTCTTTAAATATTATATTCGTCCTGAGAGAACCGTACTTCCTATGGTATAAAAATATAGGGATGTCAGATCCATCACATGATATATCCTCTATATTCGGATCTCTCATCAGAGCATCTATCTTTCCGTAACCAACCGTATCCCTTTCTATGTAGTATAGTAATTTTTTCTTGGACCGCTCGCTAACTTTGAGATCATAATCCTCTATTATCTTATCTATCTCTCTCCTTAGAAACTCTCCGACTTCTGATTTTTCTATCTCATCTAGACTCACATTTAGTGTGTGAAGTAGAGTATCATAGATAAACCTCAGAGTTTCTGCCTCCTCCTTGGATAGAGGCGGTTCAAGGAGTTTGTAGTACTTGTCAAGGGTATTAATATCTTTGACTATCTTTACGTAAGCAAAGGGCTCATTGACGGGATAGAAGTCTAACTCTTCGAATTGTGTCTTAAAAGAGACACTGCCTTTTCTACCACAGGTGGGACAAGTAACAGTAACTTTATCACCTAGTTTCCCTTCAACAACTACCTTTGTATGGCAGGTTGGGCATATTGCTATCTTTTTGAGTTTCTTCTCAGCCATCAGCCTCTACCTTTCTTAGCAGCTCATCAGGGTTATCTCTATACTCATTTATAATCTGTACGACTTCTCTAAATGAGGTTATGTTATTTTTAATCATCCAATTTATTATTTTAATTCTATTATTTAATTCTTTCATCAACTCTTCTTTGGATACTTGCAATTTTGCTCTTATCTTTTCGAGAAGATAGCTTCTACCAGAATACTTAAATGTATCAGTTATAGAATCCCAGGTAAAGACCTCGTTTGTTATGATCTCCTTCGTTACAGGATCGATATCAACAATCTCGATGATTTGTGTTATCCTTCTCTCTCTTTTATCTTTTATCCTAGTTGTAGCCTGAAAACATACAAAATCCAGAGACTGTATCATGACTCTTGGCACATTTATCGGCTTACCCTCCAATCTATGTATCAAGGATTGTGGAGAGTCTGCATGCATCGTAGAGTAAGTTGTATGACCCGTAGCCATTGCTTGGAAGAGAACGTATGCCTCTCTTCCTCTTATCTCACCAACTATTATATATTCTGGTCTCTGTCTCAATGCTGCTTTGAGTAGATCATACATATCAATTTCTCCAACTACTTTATCAGCTACGATTTCTCCAAATCCTGATCTCGTTACTCCAGGAATCCAGTTTGGATGTGGTAGGTTTAACTCTCTGGTTTCTTCTATTGAGACTATCTTTGCTTCTCTTGGTATGAAAAGAGCTATGGCATTTAGGGTAGTGGTTTTTCCTGATGCTGTTCCTCCCGCGAATATACCGCTTGCTCCATGTTCAACAGCCATCCATAGGTAAACAAGCATTTCTGGAGATAGGGTATTCATCTTAACTAGCTCAATAGGAGAGTATGGTATTGCTCTAAACTTTCTTATCGTAAATGTTGATCCTCTCGTTGTAACTTCTGTACCCAAAGTAGCCTGAATTCTAGATCCATCTGGTAAAGTTGCATCTAACATTGGTTCCGCTATGCTTATGTGCTTGCCACACTTCTGGGCTAGTTTTATAACAAAGGCTGAGAGTTCCTCTTCGTCTTTAAAACCAACATTTGTTCTCATCGATCCATAGTCTCTATGATAGATAAATATAGGTATCTTTGCTCCATCGCATGATATATCCTCAATATAGGGGTCCCTCATCATTGCATCTATCTTTCCATAACCAACCGTGTCTCTCTTAATCAAATAGATGATCTTTTCTTTGGTTTCACCTGATATATGTATATCGTAGTCTGATATGATCTGATTAACTAGGTCTTCTATAGATTTGCCAACCCCTCTCTCCTCAATGGAATGTAAGTCCAATTCTGATAGATTTTCCAAAGTATCCTTTATGAATTGCAGATGTTCCTGCTCCCTCTTAGTAAGCTCTGGCTCTAGAACAGCATAAATCTTTTCCATGGTCTCTTTGTCCTTTAGTATCTTAACATAAGCATATGGTCTATTCACAGGATAGAAAGTGATTTCTTCGAACCTCTCGTTTGATATCGGAACGTTTATCTCTATTTCCTCTTCTCTCGGCTTAAACTCAACCATTGGTTCGAATCTCAGACTCTCTCTAGGAAGCTCCACATCGCCGTAGTCAAGCTTTTCTATTCCCAAACTTGATGCAGCCTCAACTGATACTGGTTCTGTTTCATCTAAGAAAACATAATCCATGAAGTCTTCTGAAGGAGGAATTGCAGATTCTTCTGCTTCAGCTGTTTCCTTCTCAGATGATCTTGTTTCTTTCTCTTCGAGCTCTTGATCATATATCAGTCCTTTCTCCAGTATACTTTTCATTGAAAGATCCACTAATGGTTTGATTTTCTTTCTCTCTTCCGTGACATTTTCTAGAGGTCTATGCTTTTTGGGGATACGTTTCTCTATATCAATCCTTTTTGATTCTTTTCCCTTGTCTGTACCTTCTTCTGATGATACTTCCTTTGTCTTTGGCACCGTCTTTTCTTCGTCCAATCTAAAGAAACCGATTTTCTTTTCTAACTCAGTATCTCGAAGAGGTGCTTCTACCTCAACTTTTGGTTCTATCCTTTTAATTTTTTGTTTTTTTGGAACTTCAACCTCTTCGATTTTAGAAACCTCTTGAATTTTTGATGTCTCTTTTTTAGTTTTTTCTATCTTTATGGCTCTTTTTTTCTCGGTTTTTCTTTTCGCTTCTGTCTCTTTTTTCTTTTCTCTTTTTTTTCTCTTTGTCTCACCTTCACTAACTTCTATAACATCAACTCTCGGGAGTTCAGTAACTCTAACTTTCTCAACCCTCTCAGAAAACAGCTTATCTATGGTCTCCTCTATTTCTCTAATGCGTTTTTCGAGATATTTTTCTTTGATTCCAGCAGGAACCAATTTGGGAAAAACTCTATTCTGCCCAATTATCTTAGAAAATAAATCGATTCTAACCAATATTACCACCTCTAACTTCTACTAAGGATACGTAAACTAGACTATCGTCTACATCGCTTCTGCCGTGCATCCCATCCACCCTATCCTAAGGACTAGATACGAATACGCTTTACAATATTTATAGATTTTTTTATCTGTAGGTCTTAAAAATTAATCTCGTCAAGAATCTTTTTAACTTCGAGTAACTTATCTCTTTTGGGTCCGTAAGGTAGTCCGGATATCCTACCGGCCTTCGGAGCCGGTAACCGGGGTTCGAATCCCCGCGGACCCGCATAGTTTTTTAAAATCATTTTCCTTACTGGTTCAACATGGTTGAAAGTAAAAGACCAAGTATACATCCATCCTGCTATATAGATGAAAGTGCAGTAATAATCGGAAATGTAGTGATGGAAAAAGACTGCAGCATATGGCCTAACGCCGTAATAAGAGGAGATAGAAACAGGATCATAATAAGAGAAGGAACGAACATTCAAGATGGTTGCATTATACATACAGATGACAAGCATGATGTTGAGATAGGAAAAAATGTATCAATAGGTCATGGTGCCATAGTTCACGGAGCCAAGATAGGAGATAACTGTTTAATAGGAATGAATGCAACCATACTTAATGGAGCAAAGATTGGTAGAGGATGCTTAATTGGAGCTAATGCTCTTATTCTGGAGGATACTGAAATTCCTGATCATAGCTTAGTTGTTGGTATTCCTGGAAAGATATTGAGACAGGACAAAGAAATGGAGAAGAAAATTATAGAAAACGCAGAGATATACAAAGAACTGGCAAAAGAACACAAAGAAGGAAAGTACTCTAGACTTCCCTGATCTCTATCTTGAACAACTTTCCTACTCTATTCATAATTATCTTTACCGGAAGGAATTTTTCAATCAGCCAGGCGTTCGTCCTAGTGTGCCCTGTTATCTCTCTGGTAAAGAAAAAGGACCTCTCTCCATATTTTGCAGAGATATAAGCTAGATATACCAATATTTGATCGGCCATACGAATATCGAGAGAAGATCTCGATTCTATCTCCTTTAGGACATTTTCAGCTACAACTCTTCCGAGCTTTTCAGAAGGTAATCCTTTTTCACCTATTTCTGATGCACCTACTTTACTCTCTTTACTATCTGACCATAATGTTATAGAAACGCCCTCGGATGGGGATTCATCATCCCTATCTACTTCTATCTGGCAGGATATTGATCTCTCCAATGCTGTCTTTATTACTGAATGCTTAATTCTCTTCGGTATATCATCTTTCAACTTAGATACGGCTATCACTCCTCCAATATCACTATACTCTTGCTCCTCTAGAAATAAAGGTTTTGGATTCTGCACTGGAAAAATCTCTATCTCGACCTCTCCTCCACCTTTTGGATAGAATCCTCTTCTGATCAGTTTTGTTCTCGCATCTATACCAATAGCTTTTACTATATGAAGAAAGACATCATTAAAGTAGTTCCAAGTCGGAGACCATTTTACATCTGTTCCTCCCCTCAAAGTTAATGATATAGGTTTAGATATTTCGAAAGATAGAGGGATGATGGTCTGCAAAACCAGAGTTATACTTCCTGCAGTTCCTATATCAAACCTGTATCCACCTTCTTTAATAGCTTTAGGATGAAACTCCAACCTTGGAGAGCCTATCTCAAGACCCTTCACGCTAGCATTGGATATCTCTTTCAGTACCCTCACAGCGGTAAGATGCTGGGCTCTCAGTCCTGGATTTGGTCTATTAGCCCTGATATTTTTGATTAATACTGGCTTACCAGTAAGAACAGATAACGAAATAGAGCTTCTCAGAATCTGTCCTCCGCCCTCTCCGTAGCTTCCATCTATCTCTATCATGACTCCAGAACCTCTAGAAGCATAGATAAAGCTGCATTGCATGCGCTCTCCTTGTTCTCTATTCTATTTCCCTTGAATAAAAATTTCCTAACAATCGTTCTCTCTTTTGTAGATACTCCCACATATACTAAGCCAACAGGTTTGTCTTTCGTTCCCCCGGTTGGTCCAGCTATGCCTGTCGTAGATATACCGATATCAACCTTTGATCTTTTCCTTATACCCTCAGCCATCTCCTTTGCTACAGGTTCACTGACTGCTCCATATTTGTCCAAGGTTTCCTTCGATACTCCCAGAAGTTCCATCTTTGCTCTGTTGCTATAAGATATCACTCCTCTGTCATAATATTCTGAACTGCCAGAGATATTTGTCATCAGATTTCCAAGCATACCACCAGTACATGATTCTGCAGTAGCTACCTTCAATCTCTTTTCTTTGAGCAGATCTGAAACTCTCCTGAGCAGATCTTTATCTATTCCTGCCATCAAGCAAAATAAACCTTTAAGAATAGAAAAATGTTAACCTCCTTTTGCAGCCCCGTGGTGTAGTGGTCAATCATGCCGGCCTTTGGAGCCGGCGACGGCGGTTCGAATCCGCCCGGGGCTATAGTTTTGAAACAATTAATTTAAAAATAACTAATCTATACCTGGCTAAACTTGGATGCTCCCGTGGTGTAGTCCGGCCAATCATTCCGGCCTTTCGAGCCGGCGACCCGGGTTCAAATCCCGGCGGGAGCATCTTTTAATTTTGACTTTCATTACTGAAAATTAATAAAATTAAAAGTGATAGAAAAATAGAGAAGAAAGCTTTATTTATTCGCTCTTTTCTAGATAGAAATTCTTCTTTATGACGTCTCTGAAAAGCCTATACTTAATTTTCACACCCGTTTCGGTATAGATCTTGTAACCCTTTGAAGTAGCATCTACTATTATAGTGTAATTTCCTGGGGGTAAAGGTAGCCTGTATTTGCCAGAGAATCTTGATTTTGTAGTGTAAATTTTCCCATCATCTCTTATTGCCGTTATGTTTGCTCCTCTGATTCCTCTTCCGAATAGACCTTTGGTTTTGACTTTACCTTTTAGAGTTATCGTTTCATTTAGGTAAAAGTTCATCCTTTTCTCATCACCTTTGGATAATTCTATATATCTAGTTTCGTAGTCGTATCCTCTAGCTGTTGCCTCTATCTTGTAATACCCTGGCTCAAGTATCAGCTTGTAATCCCCTTTCCTAAACAGAAATCTTCCTGCTCTGTCACTATCTACTTTTTTCCATTCTCCGTCAGCGTATTTGTAAGCAACAACCTTTGCCCATGGTATTTTCTTATTTATGATCTTATTATAATCATAGATCGTTCCGTATAGCACAGCATACTCTGTCTTTCCCTTCGTCCTGTTCAGATTTATTACTGTAACATTCATGTGGTCCTCGGCTAGAAGATTGCCAAAGGCGTCGTAAGCTTCGACCGATATCATCTTTCTGCCTATCGCTCTCTCATTCCATGTATAAGTGAAGGGCGGATTATAATCGACAGTCTTTGGTTCTTCACTTACAAGGAACACAACATGGTCAACATCTCCGGTGACATTTGCTTCAATAGTTATAGGACCTATTATCCATGTTCTGAAGAGAGTTGGAAATACCTTTTTATCGTGGAAATAGAGATAATAGGGCTCAGGTCTTGTTATGTTTATAGTAATCTCGTTTGCTAGTCTAAAGTGTGCAGTTATTTCTTTACCCTCATCCATTGTTATTTGGATTGTACTTGAAGAACCGCTTGCATCTCCAGACCAGTGATCGAAGATATAGCCATCGTAAGCGTGGGCAGTTATCGTAACAGTTGTACCTTCTTCATAATCAATTTCAGCATCTTCAAAGTAGTAATCTCTAGGTGGATCGACGTAGAGATATCCAGCTCCATCTGGATCGATGCCCAATGTCAAGGTGTAATATGTTGATATCTCTTCTATGTATAAGTCGAAACTTGCTAGTAACAGATTTGAAGGTTTCCATGTTATATTTACGGTAACGTCACCATAGAGATTTGCAGCTCTCACATATATGACATCTCCAGCATTAACCTCTCCATCCATGTCTATATATGTTGAATCTGTGTCATTGTAGCAATAAATCTCTATATCATCCCAGGATATACCTGAAGGTGATACAGAAGTTACTGTTATGGTATCATCATTATCGTCAACAGAGAATGATATCTCTGGTTGAACTTCAAAGACTGCTGTTATGGTTTTGTTTGAGTTCATTACTACAGTAACTGGATTCTCGCTTCCTGATACATCTCCAGACCAGTGGTCGAAAATATAGCCAGAGTTTGGTATTGCAGTTAGTGTTACAGTTGTACCCTCTGGATATTGATCCAGGTCTGGTGTCTTCTCTATGCTTCCTGCTCCTTCTGGTGAGACTGAAAGGCTCAAGGTATAATAGTTGGAAGGCTCAGACATTGTTGTGAAGTACCATACATCAGATTGGTTTGTAAATTCTCCATCGCTAACGATAACATACCAAGAATATGTTGTATTGTAATCAAGACCATACCAAACGGTAGATACTGTCTCTCCACTACTCACACCCGTAACTGTATCTATCAGACTGTCATCTGATGCATCTATGAAATAAACATCTAGATCGTCATTATCTGGATCATACACTTCTACACTGAGTATCGGATTCACAGATACGCCTGTGGAGCCATTTTCTGGCGAGGATAAAACAGGCTTTGAGGGCGGATGATTTAGTGGAGCGAAAACCGCAATCACAGTCTTATCTGAGTTCATTACTACAGTAACTGGATTTTCATCTCCAGATATGTCTCCAGACCAGTGATCGAAGATATAGCCAGAGTTTGGTATTGCAGTGAGTGTTATAGTTGTATTTTCTGGATATTGATCCAGGTCTGGTGTCTTCTCTATGCTTCCTGCTCCTTCTGGTTGAATAATGGTAGTAAGCGTAAATTCTTCGGGATTTTCTTCCACGAATTCTGCTGTCACAACAGTATCAGCATCCATGACTAATCTCAGTGGATTCGAATTGCTCAAGTAGGACTGTCCTTGCATATTTTCAGGATATTTGACAACAACCCAGTGATCAAATCTGTAGCCATCATCAGGAACTGCCGTGAGATTTACAACCGTTCCTTCCTGATATCTCTCCTCTTTAGGATCTATAATTATGTGACCCGAACCCTCTGGTTGAATATGGGTGGTTAATGTATAATATTTAATGAAGTTCACATATACCAAAGCATAATCCATCCTCCAGTCTATATGGTGGAATCCAGCTAAAGAAGAATTCAAATACAAAGTTTCCACATCTTTACTATCTTCGTCTTTTACTGGTGGTTCTGGAGGTGGAGGTGTAAATTCTACAAGGTAAGAAGAAAATCTGTTTATTGATATACCTTCATCTAAAACTATTGCATCGAAATATATAGTTGCTCCCGATAATGGTAGATCGAACCATACTATTCTATTCTGATACTCGTTGTAGGATGCATTGTAGTTGGAACTTCCATTTACATACCTCATGTTCTTCGGAAGCTCGTCTATGGCATAAAGAACTACCTTACTATCCTGGGAAGTGGAAAAAATCATCGGTTTGACGAAACATTTGAATCTAACAGTTACAATACTACTCGGATTTGGATCATCTACGACGATCTCTGTCGATTTTTCCCAAGAGTGGTTTTTATCGTTCCACACGTTTTTGCTTACCTGGAGACTATCTGACATTTGTCTATAATGTGCTGTGTAGCTCCTATCTTTGTTCATTTTTACAACAAGCGGATCTGAAGATTCTGATGAAGTGGTTATATCTGTCCCTGTCCATTTGGTAAAACCATAATTCTTGTATACTGGTTGAGCAATGATGTTAACTGTTGTCCCTCTATGATACACCGCGTGAATCCTACCATCCAATATGGGATCTATCCTTATTGGTTCTGGAACAAGTGTAAAAACATGCAGAGCGAAATTATGAGGATCTGCGTCTAAAACTAGCCTAACCTCATCATGTGATTCTTTAACTATAGAGAATGTATCGTCGCTAAAATCGAAACGTTTTTCTGGATTGGCTTCGTCGAATATTCCTATCCTATAATCGTTTCCTTCTGGAAAATCTGGCGTAATATGCCACTCATAACTTCCTTGCAGTATATTCACATCTGTAGCTATCTGTAGAATCCGTTCACTTCCCTCATACAGATATATATCTATGAGCGTATCCGGAATAACTGTGTTACTATCTATAAAGGTAGCTATTTTCCATGATATCACGCATATGCTGCCTGGTCTAAAAATCTCTCCACCATTGGGATAAGTTATTTGAAAGTAATTCGTTGTAACTACAACAGTCAAATTGAAATAATCAGTAACAGTTCCATCCGGTCCTGCATATGAATATATCAATCTGGAAATTCCACAACGGGTTTCGTAGACCCAATACTCATCTACGGCTCCTCCAATAAGACCAGGCGGATTGTTATTTTCGGTATAATGATCACTCAAGGTCAAAACATCCTCATTACATTCTACTATATCCCAGTGATATCCGGCAGCTCCAAGAGTTTTGAGATGAACAATAAGAGTATCGCCTTCCATCAGATATACCGTCTGCCCGTCATAGCTTTTGTCAACCTCTACCTTTCTATAAGGACGTACAGGTACTATGTCTCCTGAAGGTACAGCAAGAGCAGTCACAAGTACGGACAATACCATTATAGATGCTACCATTATAGGAAGTAGATTTTTTGTTCTCACCTATTTCGGCCTCCTTTCAATTAAAAAATTGATTTAACAATATAAATATTTTATTATACAAGAATAAACGATAATCTTGTAAACCAGTCAGTGTAGAGTAAAATTTTTAAATATTCCCTTTTAGTATATGATATATGCAAAAGATTGGAGAAATCAAAGAACCGCTGTACGGATACACCCAAGAGATAGTAGTAGTACCTATAGATAAATTGGAGGTCATAGAGATACAGAGAAAACCTTCACAATATCACATAAAAAGGCTAGCAGAATCAATGAGAAAAGTTGGATTCGTTGCTCCTTTAATAGCTATCAAAAGAGAGGGAGAAGATAAACTAATAGTCATAGATGGGCAACATAGATTACTAGCAGCAAGGAACATGGGCATAGAACAACTACCTTGCATAATAGTTCCAGATAAATTTGCAAATGAACTTATGGAGTTTAATATAGAAAAAACAATGACCTTAAGAGAAAAGTGTTACGTTGCTCTCAACGTCTACCGGATATTCCTTAACGAAAAACCGAACATAAACGAAGATGACACAGAAGTCATGGATGCAATAGAATTTCCGTATTTTATAACTTTAGGCATAGCGTATGAGGAAAAACAGAAGTTCTTTGGATCTGCGTATGAATCAATAATGAAGAGGTTGGACTGGTTCTTCAATATGCCAATAAAAGATGCTTATGAGAAAAGGAAAGAGAGAGCTAAATTGCTTATAGAATTGGATAACCTAGCTAGACAAGCCGTAGAAAAGGTTCAGGAAATGGGAATAAACCATCCTTTCCTATATAAGGAGATAATCTCCTTCTGTAATCCAATTGGCAGAAGAAGAAAGATTGAAGAAAGTTTCGATGAGGTAATGCAAGCCTTAAAATCAAACCTAGAAAACCTGATAAATGAGCCGAGCAAAATTAGAGAACATAAGTTCTCAGAGGAAATGGAGGTATAATGAGGATAGCTTTTATTTCAGATATTCACTCCAATATCCATGCTTTTGAAAAGGTTTTGGAAGAATTAGAAAAGGAAAATGTGGACAAAATCTATTGCTGCGGAGACATAGTCGGATACAATGCTTTTCCATCTGAGTGTATCAAACTAGTAAAAGAGAAAATTGATGGTTCGGTAATGGGAAATCATGACTACGCAACATTAACTGGGGAAACTGGATGGTTTAATGAGTATGGAGTCGAAGGGATAAGCTACACTAGGAAGGTAATTTCAGATGAGGATATGAATTTTTTAAAGAGCTTGAAAACCCACATATATCTAAATGTGGATGATTTGAAGATATACATAACACATGGTAGTCCAAGAGATGAGATATTTGAATATGTTTTTCCCGATTCAAGCGATGATTTCCTTTTAGTCTTAGCAGACATAGCAAAAGCAGATGTACTAGTTTTTGGTCATACTCACCTTCCTATGGAGAGAAGAATTAAAAGAAAGATATTTCTGAATCCTGGCTCAGTTGGTCAACCAAGAGATGGAAATCCAAAAGCATCTTTCCTAATATTTGATACCAGAAGCAAAGAAGCGTGCTTCAAGAGAATCGAATATGACATAGACGATGCTGCGAAAGCAATTATAGATAATGGTCTCCCAAGATTCTTAGCCCAGAGACTTTATCTTGGGATATAAATCGCAACCCTTTTTAATCAACTTTCTTTTCAAAACACTCGGGGAGGTAAAAGGTGGATCCACTAACCTTACTCATCCTTACAGGCGCCGGAGCCCTAGGTTTTTACATGGCTTGGAACATAGGTTCTAATGATGTAGCAAATTCTATGGCAACAGCAGTGGGGGCAAAGGCTATAACATTTAAACAAGCAGTGCTAATAGCTGGTGTCCTCAATTTTATCGGAGCTGTGTTTGTTGGATCTCATGTCACTGAAACGATAAAGGGAAACATCGTAGACCCCTCTCTTATCCAGAATAGTTTTCATATTCTTCTCGGCTTTTTAGCATCTCTGCTAGCTGCTTCTGTATTTGTTATGCTATCGACTTGGAAAGAGATGCCTGTATCTACAACTCACTCAGTAATCGGAGCGCTTGTGGGTTTTGGACTAGTCGAAAGCGGAGCATCATGCATAAATTGGGCAAAGCTCGGAGAAGTAGCATCGAGCTGGGTTTTGTCTCCAGTGGTTGGAGCTATTCTTGCTTTTCTGGTATTCAGAGGAATAGTAAAATTGATATTCGAAAAGGATAGACCAGTGGAAGCAGCAAGGATCGTAGGTCCGGGAGTTATAGGGTTAACAATTATCCTGATCTCCTCATCCCTATTGATGAAAACAAATCTCGGAAAAATGCTAGACGTAAATCTCTATGAAGCGTTGGTTATAGCTGTGATCTGTGGACTCATAGGAATGGTTACATCAATGATCGCTTTAAGGAAGATCAAAATAAAAGGAGATAGCGACTATGATGTCGTAGAAAGGATGTTTAGAAAACTCCAGATAGTAACATCCTGTTATGTTGCTTTTTCCCATGGTGCAAACGACGTCGCTAATGCGATAGGTCCGGTTGCAGGGATATTCTCTATCGCTACGACAGGTGTTTTAGATCCAAAGGCAGAGGTTCCAACGTTTCTACTAGCTATAGGCGGTTTCGGGATAGCAATGGGATGTATGACGTGGGGACACAAGGTGATGAGAACCTTAGGATACAGGATTACCTCATTAACCAATACAAGAGGTTTCTCTGTGGATTTTGGTGCAGCAACAACGGTATTGATAGCGTCTAAACTTGGTTTACCAATATCTACATCTCATACAGTGGTTGGAGCTGTAATAGGAGTTGGTCTAGCTAGAGGTCTCGATGCTGTGGATCTAAGTGTGATCAAAAAGATCATAACATCTTGGCTACTCACTGTTCCTGCGGCCGCGGGCCTATCTGCGGTAATATTTTTAATACTTAGAAGCATAGTAGGAGGGTGATAAGATGGATGATCACGTAAGAGCACCGATATTCAGTACCCTCAGGAGAAAATCACCTTTTGAGGGTATGCTAGAGCATATGAACAAAGTAAAAGAGTGTATAGAGGTCTTAAAAAATGGGCTCAAAGAATACTATGAAGGAAATTTTGAGAGTTTCTCTGGAATTGCAAAGAAGGTTTCAAAACTCGAACATGAGGCAGATTTGATAAAGGGTAACATAAGAGCCCATCTTCCTAGATCGATACTTATGCCGGTTGATAAAGGTCAATTTCAATGGTTGTTAAGGGAACAAGATGCCATATTAGATCATGCCGAAAATCTAGCGGAAATGCTAGAGATGAGACACACAAAAATACCAAAAGAGCTCAAAGATCTCTTCATAGAGCATATGGAAAAGGTAATGGAAACAGTAAAAGCCATGGAGGAAGCAATGGATAGATTCAAAGTTCTTTTAGAGACGAGTTTTGTAACCAAGGAAAGGGATATGGTCAAGGAGAAGATCCATGAGGTTCATAAGAAGGAATGGGAAGCGGATCAGATAAAGTACAAATTAACCAGAGAGATCTACAAGATGGAGAAGAAATTGAAACCAATGGATGAGTATCATCTTTTAAAGATAGCGGACTGGGTAGATGATATAGCAGATCATGCAGAGAATGTTGCCGATCTGATAAGGGCAATGATAGCTAGGTAGTATTTTATCTAAAAATTGTTATAATTTTTCTTCGTCACTCCTCTTGATTCCCATCCTCCTCGCTAAAAATTCTCTTATCTCCTCTGGTCTTGTTGAATCTATACCAAAGTACTCAGGAAAGTATTTCGATGTGGTAAGTAGCTCTGTTGTACCCAATCTCTTTGAGTTAACCAGTTTCTTTTCAATTAGGAAATCAACATGATCATAAACCTTTGGACCAATCATCTTTCTCAGATCAGCTTGCCTTATTGGCTGATGATAAGCTATTAGAGCTAGAGTCTTGAGAATATCAAAAGGTATCTCCGGTTTAGCTACCTCTCTGGCTTTTTCAGCATATTCCTGCTTTAACTGCATACTATACTTGTTTCCAGCTTTAACTATTTCCATGGGACTTTCCTCAGATTTGTAGATAGTAATCAGATTTTCTATAGCCTTTTTTATACGCCCAGCACTCAGATTTGTTATTTCCTTCATTTCTTCTATAGATAAAGCCTCACTTGAAGAGAACAGTAGAGACTCTATTATCTTCTCATCCTCACCCTTTTTGAGCATGTTAACACCTATGTTAACCTCTTGACATATATCTTTCCAAATGGAAACCTTCTTTGATAGAGCCTTATTTTCCTATCATGAGCGAGATGAAGTAAAGCTATGAGTGTATTTATTCTTTCATTTTTATCATTAAAATTACAGAGTTCTGTTATCGGTATAGCTTTCCCATTGAACTTTTTTATCTTATCCCAGATCCTTTCTATCTCCTTCTCTATCGCTTCTTCATGAACAACGCCTTTCATCCTTTTCTTTGCCTCATTCAGTATCCTCTCTTTCTCTGTCTGCCTTATCTTCTCTATAAGCTTCCTTTCCTCAGCTTCTCTCCTTGCTTTCTCAAAAGCTTCAATAAGCTCTATCAGAGTAACTCTTCTCTGAGCCTTTCTTCTAATAGGTTCTATCAATGGGGTAAAACTCTTATCAGATATCATTCTGGTGTAGGAATAATCCTGTTCATCGTAGAGCCAATCATCTATAGCTAAATCATCCCATCCGATCTCCTCTTCTCTGTATCTCAATCTCTCAGCATTCTCAGCCGCATCCTTGCTTTGAAGATTCAGAACCTTCCAAGCCATGTAGATCAATCTTCCAGCTATTACCAGATCTATCTTTTCCTTCTTTGCTCTTTGAAGGTACAAGGAAGAGAACTTAGCAAGATCTATTGCCCATGGATTTAGATGTTTCTGGAGAACTAACTCAAATGCTATCGCTATGGATTTATCGAAGGGATCATCTATACCAAGATGCTCTCCGGTTTGCGCCTTCTGGAGCATATCTATGTACTTATCTATCCTGGATATCTCCTCCTCATACTCTGCTATAGCTTTGTGGAAGAGTAGGTGTTGTAGTATATCGTGATCAATATCTCTCTTCAAGCTCCTTTACCCCCTGTCAGTATCTCTCCTTTTGGACCTATCGATGAAAGATCTACGGTTCCAACAATCTCGGATATACCATCTTCCCTCAAAGTTACTCCATATATGTGATCTGCTTCTTTGAGGGTTACCTTTCTTAATGAGATCAATATAAACTGAGCATAAGACGAGTTTTCCTTTATCATTCTTGAAACTGCTTCAGCATTGATATTATCCAGAAACATATCAACCTCATCAAGAACATAGAACGGGCTAGGATCATATCTTTGGATTGCAAATATCAGGGCAAGAGAAGCCATACTCTTCTCTCCACCTGAAAGGGAAGACAGATTCAGGGTTTTCTTCCCTCTAGGTCTAACCTTTATATTTAAACCACCAGCAAATGGATCTTCAGGATTCTCTAATTCTAAAGATGCTTCTCCACCCTCAGATAGCCTTGCATAAATCTCTTTGAAATTCTGGTTTATCTCATTGAAAACCTCATAGAATCTGTCTTTCTTCTTCTTTGCTATCTCCTTCGCAACCTTGTTCAGGTTTCTCTTCTGTTCCCTCAGTTTCTTGATGTCTTCCTCTAGTTTCTTCTTTCTCTCCTCCTGATGTTCATACTCCTCTAACGCTCTCATATTCACGGGCTCAAGCTGGCGCATGTTCTCTTCGGTTAATCTTAATGTCTCCATCAGAGAATCTATGGATGGTAGATCTTCTCTAGAAATAGAATCCAGAGAATCTACATATCTAGAGATTTCTTCTTCAGCTTCTTTCAATGTATCTTCCAACGTAGACAACCTGTACTTTGCTCTCGATATCAGATCAACATAGGATTCTATCCTCGTTGAGATTTTATCGATCTCTGTCTCTATCTTGACCATCTCTCTGTATATCCTTTCCTTCTCTTCGGATAGATCTTTCAACTTAGTAGTTGCTGTTGTTTCTATCGAGATCAAGGTTTCTAATTCCTCTCTGCTCTCATCCTTCTTTAATTTGAGATTCTCTATCTCTCTCTCCTTTTCTTTTATCTCTTCATCTATTCTCCTTATCTCTTTCTCTAGATCTGTCTTTTTGTTTTCTAAGAGAGACTTTTTCTTCTGTAGGGTCTCGATCTTCCCATTTAGAGAAACCAGTTCTTCCTTCAACTGGAGATATCTCGTTTCAAGTTCCTCCAATTTTTTCAGCATATCTTCTTTTTTACCTTTCAAGAGAAGTTTTCCTTTCTCTTCTTTTATCTTGTTAATCTCCTCCAACTTATCTTTTATCTTGTTAATCTCTTCATCGGCAATTCTGATCTTTTCCTCTATTTCTTCTCTCTCCTTGGCTTTCATCTCCATCTCGTTATTCACAGCTTTAAGTTTTGCCTCGAACTCTCTTTTTCTGGCTTCAATATCGGATATATCAATTGAAGATACGCTTTCCAATTCCCTCTTCTCATTCTGTAACTCCTCGATCTCCTTTCTTATCTCATCCAGTTTCTTTACCAGAGCATCATGACTCTCTATTGCCTTTCTCAGTTTTTCTTCGATCTCATCTAGCTTTGACCTATCTGCTGGAGAGAATGATATGGTCTTCTCTGCAACCCCTCCTATCATTGCACCACTAGCCTCTATCAGATCACCTTGAAGAGTAACTAGCCTAACTCCACCCATCCATTTTCTGGCTGTATCAAGATCTTCAACAACTACAGTGTCTCCAAAAACATACCAAAATGCGCTTTCATATTCTTTTCTAAATGATATAAGATCCATAGCAAATCCGTGACTCTTCTCATCTTCCACAGCAAGCAAAGCTTTTGCTCTAGGCTTACCAGATATCATCTTGTTTAATGGCAAAAAAGTAGCTCTACCGAACTTGTTTTTCCTTAGATACTCTATGGCTTTTGCAGCAACCTCGTCATTATCTACGATTATAGCTTGTAATCTCTGGCCACCAGCCACTTGTAAAGCGATCTCATACTTTGGATCAACCTTTGCAAGCTCCGCAACAGTTCCATGTATTCCCTCAAGCTCTCCTTTATCTCTTGCTTCTAAAATCTTCAAAACAGCTGTTGTATATCCTTTTCTTAGAGATTCGTTTGCCTCGTATTCTGCTCTTAATCGAGAGTACTCCCTCTGGAGATTTCTTATAGCAAGATCTAACTCTCTGAGTTGCTGATTTATTTCAGCTTCTTCCTTCCTCTTTTCAAAAAGTCTCCTTTCTAGGCTCTCCTTTTTCCTTATGAGCTTACTTTGCTCCTTTCTAGCTTCCTCTATGCGCCAGCTTGAGTCTTTCACCTCAAATTCGTATGTCTTTTTGGTTTCTTGGAGTTCGTTCAGTCTTGTGTCTATAGCCTTTATTTTTTCGTTCAATCTTTCCTTATCAAGTTCTAGTTCATGTCTCCTCTGCATGAGGTTTTCATATTCCTCTCTGAGTTTTGCGAGCTCTCTCGATATTTCTATGGATTTCTTATCTGACTCTTTCATATTTTCTCTTATGTCGTTGATCTCTTCAGATACATTTTCTTCCTCTTTCTGTTTATGTTCAATTTCTTCGCTCAGCCTTTTTATTTCATTATCCAACTCAGATGCCTCTCTATTTACCTCTTCTAGAGACCTTTCAGAATCAACCTTCCTCTGACTCAAAGATCTTATCATGCTTTTTATGCTAGAAATTCTTTCCTCCATCTTTGCAATCTCTGTTCTTAGTACGCTGATCTTCTCTGCTACTCTTTTTGCCTCTTCTCCACCACTCTCAGCTATTTTCTTTTCTATCTCCTCAAGTTTTTCCTTGGATTTTTCATAAAGTCTTTTCTTTTCTTCCCTCTCCTTTTCGAGTTTCTCCTTTTCCTTCTCATAGCTTTCTATCTGTCTCTGCAGCTCTGCTATCTGCTCTTCTATATCCAGCTTTTTCTTGTAAGCTATCTTTGCTTTTGTTTCGTAAAGTTTTTCCTGAAGCTCCTTATACCTTATCGCCTCATCTCTCTCTTTCTTAAGTTGATTTAACTGCCTATTTATTTCATCCAGAATTATGTTTATCCTCTGGATGTTCTCTTCTACTTCTTTCTTTTCCTTCTCTGCCCTTTCTAGATCTCTATCAAACTCACTTATTCCCGCGATATCATCAATTATTCTTCTTCTCTCTACAGGTCCCATCTCGACTAGAGATGTTACGTCGCCCTGCTTAACTATATTATATCCATCCCCGGATATCCTAGCCCTAGTCAGAAGATTGACAAAATCTGTTAGTGATGCTGATCTTCCATTTATGTAAAAATAGCTGTAGAAGTTGTCTGGATTATCCTTAAGAGGGGCTCTTTTAATCCTTCTAGTAAGCACAACGGTATCTGAATCTATGGGCAATTTTCTATCCTTATTATCGAATACAAGAGAAACTTCACAGTAGTTTGCGGCCTTCTTTTTATCCTTACCGCCATTAAAAATCAAATCCGTAAGTCTCTCAGCCCTTATTGATTTTGGACTTTTTGGGCCGAGAACAAACCTTATAGCATCTCCTATATTACTCTTACCTGAACCATTTGGACCTGTTATGGCTGTGAATCCAGGGAAAAAAGGTATAACAACTCTTTTTCCAAATGATTTGAAATTCTCCATCCTTATTTCCTTTAGATACAGATGTGCTCCCTCCTATCCCGAGTGCATCCCAGTAAATCTTGAAACAAAATATCTGTATATAAAATTTTGTAGATTTTCAACATAGCTATCAGAAAATGTTAAGGTTAAAAGGTAGGTGCCTCCTACCTTCCAGATAATCTAGTCTCGTTCCAAGGTCTTACGGCTACAAATTTTACCTTACTCTCGTCCCTGCCTTGAAGTAGACCAAATCCTTTTCCTGTAGGTTTCATATATTCACCTCCTCTTTAGATCTCAGAGAAAACAGTTTTCTCTACTTAGGGTAACGGGATCTATATTAAATAGTTTTGTATATTGTCAAAGGATGACCAGATTCACAGATATCTACCTCAGAAGGGTGTTCAAAACTATCGAGAAAAATAGGCTTGTAGAAAACAGTGATAGGATATTTGTTGCTTTAAGTGGAGGAAAAGATAGCGCAAGCTGCCTCTACTGTGTTAAAAGATTCGCTGACGAAAGGAACATAGATTGCGAAATAAAAGGTTTTTACATCAACCTAGACGATTCTCCAGAAGTTAGAGAACCGATAAAGAGCTTAGTGGAAAAACTGGACATAGAGCTTATAGAGATCGAGCCTCCAGATATTCGTAAATACAGAGGCTCAAGACCCATATGTAGCGTTTGTGGAATCGTAAAGAGGTATCTGATGAATAAAATTCCTAGAGAGAAGGGAGCGACAAAGATCGCAACAGGTCACAATATGGATGATTTTATTGTTTTCTTTCTTAAGAATCTGGTAGGAAAGAACTATTCATGGATATCGAATTTCAAACCAAAAGTGGAATCTACACATCCAAAGTTACTGACCAGAATAAGACCTCTCTTCAACGTCGGGAATAGAGAAGATGAGAGATTTTGTGAGGAGATGAAGATACCTTACACAAAAAAGCATATATGCAGATTTAAAGCCAGGGAATGCAGTTACAACAGGAAGAGAGATAATTGGTACAGCACCCTATACGAGATAGAGAAATGGAATAAGAGTTTCAGACAACAGATGATATCTGCAATAGAAGACGTATCAACACTTTTCAAGAAGGAGGAAGATTTGAAAGAGTGCTCCATCTGCGGAGAACCTAGCAATAAGGAGATATGCGCTTATTGTAGAATATTTGGAGATGCCTCGGGAGGGATTTGAACCCTCGACTTCACGGTCTTCAGCCGTGCACTCTCCCAGGCTGAGTTACCGAGGCATCAGGACAACATATCGATTATGTTTTCAACTTCTTTATTTACATTATCAAGTGACTTTTTTAGATTTTCTATTACTGTTCTAAGCTTCTTTGTTGTAACAGCTCCTCTGGGAGATGGCTCTATAACGCCTTCCTGCTCGAGTACATGAAGGGAGTATCTTATCATGTGCTGTGGATACCCGGTCATCTCCGATAGCTTTATTATCCCTATAGGTTCATTTTTTATGACTAGATTGAGGATCTCAACGTGTCTCTTCAGAATGTCTACCTCGGATTCTATAACAGATGTTAATGTTACTTTTCCTCTCTCCTCTCTTTTAGTCCTCATCAAGCTTGCATACATGTTAGCATTTATATTGATTTCTATTTAGAATTTGGTCAAAAGTTTAATAAGTCCTCAAAACATTCAAATTTTGGATGTTAAAGAGGGAATTGAAAATTCTTCTCATAAGACCTGATAGTTTCTCTCTACGTGGTTTATTTGCCTTCAATTGGCCTCCATTAACTTTGTTACAAATCGCAGCCGCCACACCTGAGGAGTACTCTGTTGAGATAATAGACGAATCCTTTGATAAAGTGAGATTTGATATAGATGTTGATCTTGTTGGCATATCATTCGAGACATTGAATGCTCTAAGAGGTTATTGGATTGCTGACGAGTTCAGAAAGAAAGGTGTACCTGTGGTTATAGGGGGATGGCATGCTTCTGCTCTGCCTATGGAAGCAAAGGAACATGCAGATAGTGTTTACATTGGCGAAGCAGAAACTGGATGGAAAAATTTGTTGAAAGATTTTGAAAAAGGTTCATTGAAACCTTTCTACAAATCAGATTTCGTAAAAGGGAAAGACATCCCTATACCTAGATACGATATTTTCGATAAAAGGCTATACGTGTATACTGTACAAGCAACTCGAGGATGTCCTTACGGTTGCGATTTCTGCAGTATATCAAACTCTCCGCTTGGAGGAAGAAAATACAGAACAAGACCTGTAGACATGATAATCAGAGAACTCGAAAGGGTAAAACAAAAATTCGTTATATTTGTTGATCCATCGCTGAGCATAGACATTGCTTACACGAAGGAGCTCTTTAGAAAGATGTCAGATTTGAATAAGCGATTTGCTTGTTTCGCAAACATCAATGTAGCTAATGATGATGAATTTCTAAAATTAGCAAGCGAAGCAGGATGTATAGCCCTCTCCATAGGTTTCGAAACTTTTTCAGAATCTGCAATGAGAGGATTAAAAAAATTACCTAAGGAGGTAGAGGTCTACCGGAAAGTTGTAAAAAAGATTCATGAGTATGGAATTGCTGTGCTGGGTTCTTTTGTTTTCGGTTTTGATGGCGACAAAAAGGATGTTTTTGAGAATTCTCTGAATCTAATGAGATACATAGATGTTGATTCAGTTGGAGTAAACATACTAACACCATTCCCAGGGACACCTTTATTCGACAAATTAGAAAGAGAAGGCAGGATACTAACTAAGGAGTGGTCAAGGTACAACATGAGAGATGTCGTTTTTCTTCCTAAGCATATGTCTCCCGAAGAGCTTAAGGAAGGAGCAAGCTATGTTGCAAAGGAGTTTTTCTCATGGAAGAATATCATAAACAAATTAATAACCACGATGAGGTATGGAATTTTGAGATCTTCATCCATAACATACTGGAACCTGGCACAGAGAAGAGCCTTTAAAAACATATGGAGATGGTTTTGAGAAACCAGAAACGATTTAAACAAAAAATCCTATTCATCTCTACTGTTGATAGAGATGGTAAACTATATAGTTGTTACAGGTGGAGTCATATCTGGATTAGGAAAGGGCATAACTACAGCATCCATAGGAAAAATCTTGCAGTTTTACAATTACAATGTCACGGCAATGAAGATAGACCCCTACATAAACTATGACGCAGGTACGCTGAGACCTACGGAGCATGGCGAAGTCTGGGTTACTGAGGATGGTGGAGAAATAGATCAAGATCTGGGGCACTATGAAAGATTTTTAGATAAAAATATACCCAAGTATCATAACATAACCACGGGTCAGGTGTATTATGCAGTTATAGAAAAAGAGAGAAGAGGAGAATATTTAGGCAAAACTGTTCAACCCATACCTCATGTTACAGATGAAATCAAATCTAGAATAAGGAGGGCAGCCAAGGAAAATGTGGATTTCGTTCTTGTAGAGATAGGTGGAACGGTTGGAGATTACGAGAATGTTCTTTTTCTCGAAGCAGTGAGACAGATGAAGCTGGAAGGAGAGAAGGTTCTCTTTGTTCATGTTACCTACGTGCCATCGATATCGACTTTGGGAGAGCAAAAAACAAAACCAACTCAGCACTCTGTAAAACTCCTGAGAGAAATAGGGATACAACCTGATTTTATAATAGCTAGATCCGAGCAACCTATAGATGATGTGAGAAAGGAAAAGATAGCTCTCTTCTGTAACGTTCATGAGGAGGATGTCATAGCTGATCCAGATATAGATAACATATATGCTGTTCCCCTTCTTTTCGAGGAGCAGGATCTTTCAAAGAAGATTTTAGAGAAGCTAGGTTTAAAGGGAAGGAGGAGAGGAAAGAAATACAGAGAATGGAAAGATTTCATAGAAAAAATCAGGTCCCTGAAGGAAGAGGTTAAGATAGGAATAGTTGGTAAGTATTTTGATATAGGATCCTTCAAACTCTTTGACTCCTACATCTCTGTTATAGAAGCGGTGAAGCATGCATCATGGAAAAATGGTTTTAAGCCTAAGATAGAATGGATAGACTCAAAAGATTTTGAGAAGGATAGGAAGAAACTGAAGATCCTTGATGGACTTGATGGCGTGATAGTACCTGGAGGGTTTGGATTGAGTGGTATAGAGGGGAAGATACTAACCATAGAATACTGCAGAAAGAAGAACATACCTTATCTTGGACTCTGTTTAGGTATGCAACTAGCTGTCGTTGAGTTCGCAAGGAACGTGTGTAAGTTAAAAGACGCAAACTCTACAGAAATAGACAAGAACACTCCTCACCCAGTAATAACATTCCTACCTGAGCAGAAGAAGATACTCAAGGAATCGAGATATGGAGCAACTATGAGATTGGGATCATATCCAGCCCATCTCAAAAAAGGAACTTTGGTGTACAAGTTATATGGCAAGGAGATAGTTTATGAGAGGCATAGGCATAGATATGAAGTTAATCCCGATTATGTAGAGATACTTGAAAAACACGGACTCGTTTTCTCTGGAAAATCTCCTGATGGTAAGTTAATGGAATTTCTTGAATTTCCAAAGAACAGATTCTTTGTCGCAACCCAGGCGCATCCTGAATTCAAATCCAGACCCATGAAACCTTCTCCTCTATTTGATGGTCTAATAAAAGCTGCTAAAGGATTGCTATGATCGAAGAATATACCATAGAAAGGATAAAATCCGATGTTTCAAGATACTTTCCATTTTATGAATTCAAGGTAGGAGCAGATGGTATAGTTTTCTTCTGCAACATTAGGGAAGAAACTTTAGATTATGACTTTGAAAGATTAAGAGAGATTCTTTCAGATTATGGTTTCGTTCCAATCTTGAGGAAGGAAGGCGGGGAGTATACCTTATATGTAGTAAAAGCTAAGAAAAGAAAGGAAGTCTCGATCTGGGTCAATATATCTCTTCTTCTAGCAGCGATCTTGACCACAACACTAACAGGTTCTCTATTGGTTTGTGGAAAGGTAAACATGTGGGAATCTGGAGCAATAAGCGAGATGTTGAAAATCAAAAACCTAACAAGCGGCTTCTTCCAGTTTTCACTTCCCTTATTAACGATACTAGGATTCCATGAGATGGCTCACTATTACGCTTCTAAACTTCATGGAGTGAGAGCCTCGTTACCATTTTTTATTCCAATACCTCCTATTCTGAATCTCAACATAGGAACATTCGGTGCACTAATTTCAAGTAAAGATCCAATACCTAATAGGAAAGCTCTATTTGATATAGGCTTGTCAGGTCCTCTGGCTGGTTTTCTAGTGGCTATCCCCATATCGATATATGGAATCTTGAACTCCACCCCTATCCCAAGAGCAGAGGTATCTGGTCAAATGTTTCTGCAGCCCCCTCCTCTATTTTCCCTGATAATAGAAACCATGATGAATTTACCTCAAGACTATACCCTCCTCTTACACCCTACAGCCTTTGCAGGATGGGTTGGACTAATAGTCACGGCTGTCAATCTCTTCCCTATTGGTCAATTAGACGGAGGACACATCGCCAGAGCCGTACTTGGTGATAATCAAAGATATATAGGCTGGTTCTCTGTGATATTCCTATTGTTTACCGGATGGTTTTTCTTTGCGATCCTCATAGCACTAATGGTAGGCATATACCATCCGCCTCCACTGAATGATCTAACTCAAGTGGATAGGAAAAGAAAGCTTCTTTTTATAGTAGCAATGGTTGTTCTTGCCCTCTGTTTTGCACCGTTTCCCATCTATCAATCAGAGTGAATCGTAACCATTTAATACCTTTTAGAGAATAACCATATGATGAAAACATACCTGAAGATCTTCTTTAACAGCGAGGGTGCATCGCCTTCAGAGGTAAAGGATCAATTGATGAACATGGGATTCAAGGCTACCTCTGGAAACTACGATTTCGTATACGACTGGGGAGAGAAAGATGTCAAGATAGAGGATCTAATCTGGTTCGCAGATAAGGTTCATTCCGTTTTAAAAGGTTTGAAGGTATACTTCTCGATAGAAACTATCTAGATCTAAGCTTTTCTATAATCTCGCTCATTATTCCCATCATAGTATGATATTCCAGTTCCGTGAGTTTTGCCCTACCCAAGGCTCTTCTGAACGTGATCTCTGCCTTTTCTCTCTTATGAGTAGGATAATTTATAAGGTCTAATACCTGATTGAAGAATTCCACCATCTTTTTCTTTTCTGTTACACCAACATTTCTATCTTTTACCCTCCTGTCAAATCTGTAAGAAAACAATTCATAAAGAACTATACCGACCGCATGAGATAGGTTAAGAGAAGGATATTCTTTACTAGTAGGTATGTTAACCAGTATATCGCACTTCTTTATCTCCTCATTGTATAGACCATAGTCTTCTCTTCCAAAAAACAAACCAACTTTTCCATTAAAGTCTTTCATCTCTTCTACGAACTCCTTCAATGTATACGCCTTCCGGAGGCATGCCTTTCTATGCTCTTCTATAACCGAAGTGGTCGCAACAGCTAGATCTACGCTCTCCAGGGCTTCATCAAAACTTTGGAAAATTTTGGCTCTGTCTAGAATGTCTTTAGCATGCATAGCCATAACATATGCAGGATCATCTAATTTACAAGGATTAACAAGATACAATTCTGAAACACCAAAATTTTTCATACATCTAGCCACTGAACCTACGTTTCCACTGTATTTAGGTTCAACTAATATGACACAGGATCTTAACATTATCTTAAACCTAACTTTTCCTCTTTTTCTCTAAGCATCCTTTCATACTTTTTCGGAAGTCTTTTAACTATAGATTCAAGCTCTGCTTTCTTCTTCACTAACTCTGATTTTCGATCTGTCTTTAACTCTTCCAACAGATATTTCCTCTTTTTGATGTAGTCATAGCTGTACCATCCTCCAACAAACAGCAGGACTATGCCAACCACTATAAGATAGTAATTCCAGTCACCAAAAAAGCTTGATAAGTTACTAGCTAAACCTAAATCCGCTTCCCTGAAAAACAGCCATACTACGCTGGATACGAAAAAGATTATTCCAAGTATTAAGATTAGCAAACTCGCGGGCAATCTTATCTCTCTCCATATCTTCAAGCGTATCACCTCTAATATGTCTTAGCCAATCTCACTATAGTGACTCCATTTTTATCACATGATGCACATTTGTCTTTGACCGTGATCCTGTCTAAAGGTTCTCCAAGTGTTTTCATGTCCAACTCCTCCTCCATCCTGATTGCGCAATCCTTATTTCCACACCATGGGAGTTCAACTATATATCCCTTATATTTTTTGGCTTCTTCAATATTTTTTACCCTCACTATATGCGACTCCATGAATTCCTTTGCTCTCTGGTAGATGGTTTCGCTCATCAGGTTGAAGGTCTTATTTAACTCGTCAACAAGATTCTCTTCTCTCACCTCTATTCTCTCCCCTGTATCTCTCCTCGCTATGACGACAGTCCCTCTCTCGATTTCTTTAGGACCTATTTCTATCCTAACAGGAACTCCTTTCAATTCCCAGTCATAAAATTTGCTTCCCGGAGTATCTTCTCTCTCATCAACCAGGCTCTCGATCCCCTCTTTCTTGAGTTTCTCATTTATCTCTCTGCACCTATCAATTATTTCCTTCTCTCTTCCTTTGAAAATTATAGGGATAATGACAACCTTTATTGGAGATATGACTGGAGGAAGAATCAATCCTTTATTGTCACCATGTATCCCAACAATAGCTCCAAGTATCCTCTCGCTCATACCATATGTCGTTTGGTGACAAAACTTGTGAGTGCCATCTTTATCTTCGTATGTTATATTGAATGGTCGAGCAAAGTTATCTCTATACTGATGAATAGAACCTAATTGCAGGGTTCTCCCTGAAGGCATCAATGTGTCTATACTTATCGTGTAATAAGCTCCAGCGAACTTATCCCAGTCTGGTCTCTTGTTGAATATAAAAGGTATACATAGTTTTCTGAAGAATCTCCGAGCTGTATCTTTGTATTCTTCTATCTGTTTTTCTGCATCCTCAAAATCTACATGGCATGTATGAGCTTCGAAGAAATGAATTTCCCTAACCCTTATGAAAGCTCTAGTTTGCTTGGTCTCGTATCTGAAAGTATTGACTATCTGGAATATCTTTAGAGGAAGATCAGAATGAGATCTTATCCATAGGGAGAATAGTGGATACATAGCTGTTTCTGATGTAGGCCTCAATAACCATTTTTCTTCAAGCTCATTATCGCCAGCATGTGTAACCCAGAATACTTCTTGAGAAAATCCCTCAATATGCTCTTCCTCCTTCTTGAAGAACGATTCGGGTATGAGTAGAGGGAAGTACACCTCTTTGTGATTTGTCGAAAACATCTCTTCTCTTATCATAGAGTCTATGTTCTGCATTATCTGCCAGCCGTGTGGCTTCCATACGTTCATACCCTTTATAGGGTATCTCTTGTCACAAAGATCAGCAAGCTCGACTATCTCGTTGTACCACTCGTGGAAGTCTTCCTCTTTTTTTACCTTGGTCTCGGGCATCCGAGAAGGAGAAGGGAATTTCTATAATTAAAACTAACGTTACGTTCCCCTACCGTGCTAAAAGGTAACCTAGGGAAAGATATCCAACCGGTTGTTTCCTTAGAGTAAGTTCGACATCCGTGTATATTGTTAGAAAAACAAAAAATCCATCTTGACCTTTTTGTCCAAAATCTCTATATCTTTCTTTTTCACACTATATCAAATCTTCACGATCCAAGGTTTCCTCCATGAGAGAAAATTTGACTGTGATTTCTAACAACGGAAGACTTTTTCACGATATCTCTTAACAAACCAGATCTAAGAAGATTATCATTTTCTCTTCTGATGCTAGCAGACCCAGATTTGAACATCGTTCTCGAAATCTTCTCAATAATCGGAAATGCTTTGAAGGGTCTCGTTTTTCTATTTTCTTTCAGGATTTTACTGTACAGATTTATCTTCCTTTGTTCTTCTTTTCCCATATCTGGTATTAATCTTATCTTCGTTTTTGATGTGGTTGGATTATCTTCATCTACAGTGGTTTTATCAGATCCCTTTACATTTTTTGTTTTTACTGTAATGGTTAAGTTTTTCCATTTCTCACATGTAATATTCACAGAATAATTCTCAGGTTCAGGATAGCCCATCCACGCCACGATCGTAAAATTTATTTTTAGGGTTTTGCCAGGCAAAATAGGTGCAAAACAAATTGTAAAAAATCTATTCTTATCTGTTGAATCAGTGGTATTATCTATCTGGACCCAACCGTTATATACGTACCCATCGAAAATAGGCGGAAAAGAAGGGCCCTCAAATATTGCAGAGAACCAAGTTCCCACCCAGTATGTTTCTCGAGATTCTCTATAATCAATGGCTGTTGTATCCACATGTACCTTTAGTTTAGTGCATGGCTCGACTATTAACTCCTTTTTATAACTTACGTTTAAGTCAAGAAAGTAAGTATTGTCCTCATTGTACATGAAGGTAGTCCATATATCTATTATTTCTATCCATTTTGATGAAGAAGATTTCGGTGAAGAGGAGATCTTCTCCTGATAATAATCCTCTTGGGAATTATTTTGTTTTTCTTTTCTGTAAATCAGTTGATCTCGTTTGATGGATCCCTTTACATCATTTCCAGCCACTAATGGTGTGAAACTTGATAACAGGAATATTGCTATGATCCCTGTCACGATTATTTCTCTCTTTGTCACATTTAGCATGTCTTTCCCTCTATCTGTTTCCCATATATAAACGAGAGTAGATTATATAAAATTATCTATATTTGTCGAAAAAAATTAACCTCCAACCAGATATATAATCACCATGTAAGCATTGAGTCTAGGGACAATAAGCCGTGGTAGTAGGAAATGATATGTATAGGATTGGAAAAAGTATAATGAAAAACCGGATAAAATGAGTGGTAGTAAGATCGGTAGAAAAATCCTCGAACCTTTATACGATACTTGCATTCTATCTATGTAGGATATTGCGAAGTTAATTGTGGATGTTCCTTATAGTCGCAGTGCTTATGTAGCATACTTGAAGGTGGAACTCAGCTTATCTACAAATAATTTTGAGGTACCCTTTGAGATAATAATTGATGCTCTTCTTGTAATTTTTATTGTGCTTTCTCTAGTATTGTGTTTTATATATGCACTTTCTCCACTTTTAAAGTGCAGATACTATAAAAGTCATTTTGTACAGTATCATGTTCCTCTACTCTCTCTAGCCTTTGGTCTTAGATCTCTAGACCTGCATCTTCTGCATTTTTCTGCTCTCATTGGATTAAGAGCTCCGCACTTCATACAAACTTTCTTCATCAGCAATCTTGCCTCAGCCTCTGGAAATCTTGCCATAGTGACACCTTGCAAGGCTTATACCTATACTGTATTTAAATCTTTAGCCAGAACTTTTAGAAATCTACTTAAACCTCATTTTACTTAAACCAAATGGTAATGAAAGGAAAAGTAACTTGTCCAAAATGCTCGTTTGTCTTCATAGTGGAGAGTGAAGAGGAGAAAGATAAAAGTGTGGAGTGTCCAAAATGTGGACATAAGTTTATAGCGAGGATAGGAAAGACAAAAAATAAAGATGTGAGATGGATAGAGTATGGCGGTACAAGAAAAGCTATACTCCCCATCCCCGAGAATCTGTCCAACCGTCCTTTTGTCGCTGGAATTCTTTTGGCTCTTGTATCGATACTCGGTGTCGCAACCGTTGCCATGTTTTACATATATCCTGATGTAGAGGTTTTGACACCGTACAGCCTGGTGCTCGGAGGTAACGAAACTTACCTTACCATTATAATCCTAGTATTTTCGATACTTTCAGCTGTAGGATCCTACAACTCTATTAGAAAGAAGTCCTTAACGATCGCGCTTGCCGGCAGCGTATTTGGTGTGTTGTCTTTTGGTTTCCTGATAATCGGACCTATACTCTCTCTGGTTTCCTTAATTCTTCTCATTATGTCAAAGGATGATTTCGAGAAGAGTCTGCATGGAAAGGAGTTTTGAGAGAGATGGAAGAACTATCCATTAATGAGAAAAAGGTCCTCCTTGCGCTTGCTAGGATCAGAAGAAAAGCAACTCCAAAGAAGATACTTGAAAATACTGATCTAGCAAATGAAGACGAGGTAGCAAATGCTCTATCTTGGCTGAGATTTAAGAACTTGGTTAAGATAAATGAAAAAGTGAAAAAACTTTACTCATTAGGTGAAGAGGGTAAGAAGCTCGCTGAGAATGGGTTGCCAGAGAGAAGGGTTTTGAATTTACTCGTAAAGAAGGGACAAGCATCTCTCAAGGATTTAAAAGAGGTTTTAGATGATTACGAAGTACCGATAGCTATCGGTTGGCTAAAGAAGAGGGGGTGGGCAGAGATAGAAAAGAAAGGGAAGGACATTATTTTAAGATTGACAGAAAAGGGGAGGTTAGATAAGGATAAAAAATTGATAGAGGAAGAGATTCTCTCGATCTTGAAAGATAGAAGCTGGACCGAGATCGAAGAAGAAAAGATCAGGGTATTGAAATCAAGGAGAGGTGTAGTGGAGGAAAAAGAAGTAACCATCATAGAAGCTGAACTCTCGGAAAAAGGTAAGGAGTTGGCAGATAAGGGTATAAAGATAGAAGAAGAGATAACCCAGCTTACTTCTGATGTAATAAAAAGGAGGGTTTGGAAGGAGAAAAAACTGAGACCCTACGATATAAATATCTTTGTATCGCCAACATATGGAGGAAAACCCCATCCAATATCTTTGCTAAAAGAGGAAGTAAGAGAGATTTTTCTAGAAATGGGATTCGAAGAGATTGAAGGAGATTATGTCGAATCTTCCTTCTGGAACATGGATGTTTTGTTTATACCTCAAGATCATCCAGCCAGAGATATGCAGGATACTCTTTATTGTAAAGACTTGGTAGCTAAGGATATAGACAAGAAAATACTAAAGATGATAAAGGAAATCCATGAAAACGGCTGGAAAACTGGTTCAAAAGGTTGGAGGATTCCTTTCTCGGAGGAAGAAGCAAGGAAAGTCCTACTAAGAACACATACAACGGTTAATACCATAAGATATCTATACAAAAATCCTAATCCTCCAGCGAAAGTATTCTCGATAGGAAGAGTGTTCAGAAGAGAAAACTTAGATTCAACCCATCTACCGGAATTTTATCAAATAGAAGGAATAGTTCATGAAAAGAATGCAAATTTCAGACAACTCATAGGGGTTCTAAGGGAGTTCTACAGGAGGATGGGATTTAAAAAGATAAGATTCAGGCCTGCATATTTTCCATACACCGAGCCAAGCATGGAGGTAGAAGTTTTCTGGAATGGAAGGTGGATGGAGCTTGGAGGAAGTGGAATATTCAGACCTGAAGTTACTCTTCCAGCTGGAGTTAAAAATCCTGTTTTGGCCTGGGGACTTGGATTAGAGAGATTAGCTATGCTAAGATATGGTTTAGATGATATAAGGCAACTCTACATTAGTGATCTGGATTGGTTAAGAAAGATTCTTCTTTTGTAATGAGTTGGATACCAGATATAAGATCTTCGAACACAAAGCTAGAAGTAGAAACAGAAATCCTTTACCTAGGAACCAAGTAGAAGTTATATACACCTCTCCAATATCTGGAAATTCATAAACGAGTTCTTTGCAACCCCATATACCTCCAACTGATGCAGACAATATGACAGATAATAAAAGATACAGAAGTGACATAACTATCACACTAAGAAATATGGACAGGATTATGGAAATTTTTCCTTTCCTCTTATCTCCCCAAACCATATGAGATAGTATCATCAAAACATCCAGGATTATAATGAAGATAGCTATCCCAAATATGTCTCCAACCACACTTGGTAGAGCTGTTGCTTCGCCCCAAGATAGATCTTGATAACTCTTAAACGTAAACACTTTGGATGAAAATAGGTGAAGTTTAGAATACACTTGATATCCATCTTTCTCCCCAAAGAGTTCCCATACTGGTAGAGATGTAGAGATAATTATCAGAAACAAAGATAGTGAAAGAAAAACGCTTTCTGGCTTTCTTTTTGCAAAAAGCAATATTGTGATCAGGAATAGGATGAAAGCTGTAACAAGAACATAAATTTCTACAGGATTCTCATCAACATAGACTATCATTTGAAGATTTTCGCGAATATTTACTATACTGCTAGCTATCAATCTATCACCTTCAAAAATATCTATTCTATATTTACCAGGTGGAATTTGTAAAACTTTGATGTTTTCTGACTTTAGAATCTCTCTGCCTTCTCTATGCATCTCTACAGCAATATCTTTTCTAACATTATCCAAGAGGTCTTTTACCTGCACATCGATGGTATAGCTAACAGGTATTTCTATGGTTATCTTTTTATTTCCATCTAGATGGATTGGTTTCTCGTACTCGAAAGATTTGTAGAGCAATCTAAGCGTATAATTACCCTCTGGAATTCTAGTGAAAATATAGTTGCCATCAATAAAGTCAGCTTTAACTCTATTTAGATCCACATGTAGATCATCCTCAAAAGGGAGACCAAAGCTATCTATAATTCTGACATCAAGATTATAAAGACGGATCTTTTTATCTCTACGAAGAGAAAGCATGGGTAGAAAATCTTTAGTTTTGATTTCATCAGAGAAAATCTTCAGATTTTTGTAGAATGCCTCGACTCTATAGTCTGAAAGGGGTAGCCTTATCTTGATCTCTCCATCATTATCACTGATATAACTCCCCACAACTTCTCCATCTTTTATAACATTTAGATTGATGCCCTTTATTGGATTACTGTATTGATCTTTCAGATTGTATTTCAGCCTTACTTCTGGCTTACAGGCAATTACACAAGTTTTGTCTTTTTTCAAATTCACGACCTTCAATCCCACAAATTTCTTGATCCTTCCGAATCTGAAATATACTTTCACAACGTACTTTCCTTCCTCGAGTTTTGGAAATTTCACCTTTTGAAGGATAGAGACATTCTTGGCATCAAGATACAAATATTTTCCAATATCTTTGAGATACTCGGGTATTTCTTTGAGCTTTATCAGAGTGTATCTCTTAAGAAGAGCAGAAGAAACAAGGTGTTCATCCTTATACAGCTCAACAGTAACAATAGGCATGGGAAATCTTGACACAGCAGCAATTAAAGGGTATGATAAACCTTGAAGTGTAGGGATAATGGTAAGATTGTATACTTTTCTCTCTATCTTCTCACTATAATTCCAGTCTCCTCCTTTATAAGTTGATGAAAATACTCGCGCAAATCTGTCTGCTTCATTTTTTATCTTAAGATATCCATCTTTGGTGTAATAAAATTCCGAAACAAAACTTGTCTCCAGATTCGAAGGCAATTCCAATATCTCTTTCTCTCCCTTTTCGTAAGAATTCCTACCGACAGATATTCCTGTGCCTTGTATCAAAAGACCAGGCATATCTATCCATTTTGATAAACCAGCAGTTACCTGCAAACCCTCCCTTCCTTTTGAAAAAAGACTCGTGTTTGTAAATATCAGAGCAAATGTGTCCCCTCTACTACCAAAATCCATAGAGATCCAAGGTTTTTTACCCAGATCCTCATCGTCTTCTGGCAAAATTATCCATCTGCGCCTAGCTCCACCGATATCTCGTGGGAATTTGTATTCCTTGATAATATTTTCTTCACTAAAGAAATGTATGTATGGAATAAACAAACCCGTATTGAGTTCCTCTATGTTTGTGCTCCTGATTATAGAAGTAATCATTGTAACAATATTTCCTCCCTGAGCACCAGTTCCTGTAGAGACTCTTTTTTCTTTTATTTTCTGATATGAAAAGACTACTATTCTCTTATCGCTTGTTGGGGAATAATAATAGGTGTAAACATTTCTTGTTAGTAAGTTTCCATCAAAAGATTCGGTTTCTATCCCGAATCTAACCATAAGATTGCCATCCACGAGTATCTTCTTGCTTCGAAACCTTTCCATTGATCCCACAGATCCGGCTGACTTTGTTTTATCAAGATACATCAATGCATAGGTTGTGGCAACTAACCAGTTATTAAGTGATACGTCTCTTGATTTCTCTTTTAGTTTAACTATTCTCTGGGCGAATCTTAATCCAGTAACAGAACCGTCGTAACATACTAGAAAAGGAGTATACCCGTCTTCTTCTATCAAATAATATCTAACATCAGCCTCATAGCCTCTTATTGGCTCATAGTAAAATCTGCCTTCCCTCAAAGATACATGATCCTTATACTCGGGCGCAGGAGTGGGTTTATCACTATAAGCCACAAAATATCTTTCTCTACCATCAGCAAAATCTGGGATCAGAAAAACGAGGTTGCATGACTTAATATGACTGTCATCTATGAATTCTAGATTGTATATTTGAGATTCTATCTCCCTATATTCTCCATTATGATAAACAAAGACTCTCGCCGATCTGTTTGTCTCATCTTTTGCCCAGCATGGATGACTGAATTCTATTCTAATGTCAATCGGATAATATCTAGAACTAGGATCTGTTGTATCGATGGGAACATTTATCTCTTCACGGTATCGAAAGTTAATATCTTCTTCATGTGAGGAGGTGGAACTTAACAATGAAAATAAGATTATTAGTAGCATGGTAAGCCATTCAAGCTTCATCTGAAAAAGTGATTTAATTTAGAATTTTATATAATTATCGAATCAAATTTTTAGATGGTGAATTTTCTCTGTAGAAATTTGTTTTCAAGATATCTAACAAATATCTGTGGATTTAAACCCTCTCCGCAACACATCTTCATTATATCTTCAGACGTATACATTCTTCCGTATCTGTGAATATTTCTCACGAGCCAATCTTTTATTTCGTTAAAATCTCCATGCTCCACCTTGCTATCCATATCTTCGATGTCCCTTCTTAGAGCATACAACTGTTGAGCAGAATAGATGTTACCAATGGTATAGCTGGGGAAATAGCCAAAATCTCCCGTACTCCAATGCATATCTTGGAGGATCCCTTCTCTATCAGATTTGGGCCTAATTCCAATAATCTCCTCCATCTTCTCGTTCCAGATCTCTGGTAGATCCTTTGCCTCTATCCTATTTTCTATAAGCTCTGTTTCTATCTCAAACCTCAAAACTATATGTAAATTGTAGCTAACCTCATCGGCTTCTGTTCTGATCAAGGATCTTCTGATTGTGTTAACATATCTATAAATATCTTCTATATCTGCTTCAAATCTCGGCTCGACCTTCTTCAAAATTGGATAGAAAAATCTCCAAAAGCTGTAACTCCTTCCTATAATGTTCTCCCAGAATCTCGACTGCGATTCGTGCAAGCCCAAGGAGGGAGCATCTGATATTACAGTATATCTAAATTTACCTTTTGGCAGATTCAACTCGTAAATCGCATGTCCTGCCTCATGCATAGTAGAGAATAAGGATGACAGAGGATTTTCTTTTAGATATCTTGTCGTTATCCTAACATCAAAGGTTGATAACCTTGTCGTAAACGGGTGTTCGGATAGATCGATCCTGAATCTATCTTTCTTTAAACCTAGGTATCTAAGAATTATATGTGATAACCTTTCTTGAGATCTAACGCTTAGTTTGATGTTTATTCTTTCTTCACTTTCAAGCTTATCTAGAAGTTTGGATAGTTTCTCTCTAAGATATTCAAAAGCTGGCTTCAGCTTTTCATATCTCATACCCTCCTCATAGTCGTCCAGAAGATTGTTATAGATATGTCCCTCCAAATTTATATAGCTGCAATACTCTCTCTTCAATTCTACTATCTCCTTCAGATGAGGAAGAAATATATCGAATTTTGATCTCTTCTTTGCAATCTCCCAAGCAGAATAAGATAGTGCTTCTGCCTTGCTTAGTCTCTCTATAAAATCTGCAGGAATTTTTCTTGCTTTTTCAACGTCTTTCTTTAGCCTCTCCACGACAATCCTGTCTTCCTCTGATAATCTCTCAATGTTTCTCTCGTTCGTCAAAAATTCTATGTTTCTCCAAAAATCGTCAGAAATCAGTATCTCATGCAGTCTTTTCGAGAGAAGGGATATCTGGAGAGATCTATCAGCTAGTGCTCTTTTGGGCATGTATGTCTTTTGGTCCCAATCTAAAAGAGAAACTACTCCACCTAAAAGGAAGATTTCTCTTTGCTTATTATATACAAACCTTAATGCATCTCTTACCTTCAGATCATCCCCTCCAATATCTTTATCATCTTTTCAGATATCTTGTCCAACTTATTTCTGATTTCTTGAGATAAATCTAAACCATAAGACATATCCTTCGGTTGTATCCCTACAATAACAACCTCTCTAGGTTTATCATAAAGTATCTTAGATAACTCTACCAACTTTTTGATATCAAAAGAATGTGTCGAAAACAGCTTTTCTCCATCTACATCCTCTAGATCGAAAATCTTTAAATCGCCAGGCGCACCCCCAAAATCTATCGCATCTAGCAAGATTATTCTGTCATATCTAGACAGAACATCTATAAGCTTTAAAGCCCCTGTCCCACCGTCTATAATCTCTATCCTTTTCCCCAGTTTTTTTCTCAAAACAATCCCTACAGCATCATCCTTCCTCAGTGCGTTTCCAAGGGCTATCACGGCTATCTTTTCCATTTCACCCTCACTCTCAAACTATGAGTTGAACATGATATGCATGGATCGTAGGCTCTTACAAGCATCTCAAGCATGCGCTCTATCTCTTCTTTAGACCTATCCATTATCTCTGGAACAAACTTTTCCATATCCTTTTGTATGTTTACATGATTTTGATTGGTTGGTATGACAAGATTTGCTCTTCTGCATCTTCCTCTACCATCGATCTCATAATCATGTATGAGTAAACCTCTAGGAACTTCAACCATACCTATGCCTCTGCCCTCCTTGGGTTTTATTTTGGGTATTTTTTCCTCTTTCAATCCATTGTCCAAGAGTCTATTGATTATGTCTATAGACTTTTCCATGTTGTGAGCTATCTCTACGATCTGAGCTATACTGTTCATGAAAGGATTATAGCATGGAGCCTTTAAATCAAATATAGATGATATTTTCTTAGCAAAGTCTGAGAGATTTCTGCTATTAATGTTGAATCTAGCCAATGCACCTACCATGTACGAATCTCTAACATGCTTGGAATGTTTTGCCGTAGATACATCCACAACATACTCTTTGAGGAACTCTCTGTAATCTCCTTTCAGATAGCCAATATCACTTGATTTTGGAATCCCATCATAAAATGGGTAAATTCCTTCCTTGGATAAAGCTATGTACTCTGTTTCTCTCAAAAAGTCTGGAAAATTGTTTATTCTTTTCTCCATCTCATAAGAAAATTCCTCTAACAGTCTCTTCCCATTTTTTATTTCATTTTTTATCCTCTCAAGTTCTCTCAAGCTTGGATAGGAGTAAAATCCACCAACAGCTAGAGATACGGGATGGGTTGTCCTACCTGCAACGAGATCTGATAATCTATTTGCAAGTTTATGTAATTCTAGCACTTTCTTTACCAAGTTCTTATCTTCTTTCGCAACCTCGATAATGTCCCTCTTTCCAAAAAGGTCAGGAAGAACTAGAAAGCCTACATGCAATGAATGGCTCTGCATATTCTCTGCATGGAGAGCAAGCTTTCTCAACTCTACAGTTTGATCTGATACTTCTATAGATAAAGCAGATTCCACGGCTTTTATCGAAGCGAGAGTATGACCTATCGAGCATATACCGCATATCCTCGAAGTTATGAAAGGAAGATACTCGTAGCTCTGGTCTTTAACAATCGCCTCAAAGAATCTCGGCGCCTCCGGGATCTGCCACTCTATCTTCTCTATTTCGTTATCTCTGATCTCTACAAGTATATTTCCATGTCCCTCTACTCTGGTAACGTAGTGAACATCTATTCTCTTCTCCATACTCTATCACCAAAGTTGAACATGTTCCATTTATCTGCTAGATCCTCATAACTCAGGTTATACCTATCGAATATCTCTCTTATATATTCAGTTGATGGTTTTTCCAATATACCTCTGCACCCTAAACAAGGCGAACCTTTGGAAGGACATATCGCATCGCAACCAGCCAGAGTTATGGGGCCAAGGCAGAACTTTCCCTCTTCAAATAAGCATGGATTGCCTTTCTTCTTACATTCTACGCATACTGGGTAATTTGGTAACTCGAATTTTTTGCCTAGTGCAATTGATGTTACAAATCTCTTGAATTCCTCTCTGTCTATCGGACAACCAGGAATATAGTAATCTACTTTGACTACCTCATCTACAGCTTTAGCTTTCTCGGAATTGAAGAAAGGGTTATCTTTGAGATTTTTATCCCCATATATAGATTTCAGAAGTATGTCTCTTTCAAATCTATTTCTAAGCTTGTTTACACCACCAAGACAAGCGCAACTTCCAAAAGCTACTAAGATTTTTGCATTTTTCCTTATCTCTTTGAGTCTCTCCTCATCCATCGGTCTATTGATCGAACCCTCTACAAACGCTATATCGTAGTTATCCAAGCGTATATCCGATATTTCTCTGAATGAGACAATATCGACTATCTCTATTAGATCTAGAATCTCTTCTTCCAGATTTGCTACCTGAAGTTGACAACCTTCGCAACTTGCAAAATCGAAAAATGCTACCTTTACCTTCATGAAAATGCCTCCGGGAGATCTTTTATCTCCGAATACCTAAACACAGGTCCCTCTTTGCATACGTATACTCCATTTATCTGACAGTGACCACACTTTCCTATACCGCATTTCATTCTTCTCTCTAAAGAAACGAATATATCTTCATCCCTTATCCCTATATCTTTAAGACATTTTATCACAAACTTATACATCACTGGAGGACCTACTACTATCGCTATCGTATTCCTTGGATCTCTGATCTCTATCTCAGAAAACAGGGTTGTAACTACTCCTATCTTTCCATCCCATCTCATACCTTCTGGGCAGGTATCTACAGATAATCTAATCTCCACATCTCTTGTTTTCTCCCATTCCTTGATCTCATCCATAAACAACACATCTCTGGGTGTTCTTGATCCGTAGAGTATGAAAACTTTTCCAAATCTGGATCTGTTATTCTTAGAGAGAACATACTTTATCAGGGATCTCAAAGGTACAATCCCGATTCCTCCTGCAACAAAAAGCAGATCCTTTCCTTCCATCTCATCTATGTTAAAACCTTTGCCAAGAGGACCTCTTATCCCTATTTTGTCGCCTTCCTTCATAGAGTGAAGTTTGCCTGTAAGGTTACCAACTTTCCTAACTACCAACTCAAATCTGTTACTTCCTGTTGGAGGAGATGATATAGATATAGGAGCTTCTCCTACGCCAAATATTGATACCTCTACAAACTGTCCTGGTTGGAAGTTAAATTTATCTCTCCCTACCATCTCTATCTCGAACAGTTTCTCTGATTCGGTTAGCGTTTCTATTCTCCTTATCATGGCAAACTCTGGTACAAAGGATGCTCTCGATTCCACGCCTTCTGGTAGTCTATATATCAGCTTTCCTTTTGATTCGCTCCTTCTCTCAAGAAGGGTATTGATTGCCTCGGCTGGATTTGCTATCTTGGGGATGCAAGCCTTGATGCATCTTCCACAGCCAACGCATGCTATAAAGTTGTATCTTAGTGGAATGTAAAGGCCCTTCCTGTAAAACCTATGCCTGTATCTATCTAATTTGCTTTTCCTAAATATCTCTCCACTTGCTATCTTTGTGAAATCTGGCAGTAAGCAACTATCCCATGTTCTTATTCTCTCCCCGCTCTCTAAAGTTATAGACACTTCATCTCTCACATCATAGCAATAGCAGGTTGGGCAAACTATCGTACAGGATCCACACTGCAGACATTTCTCTGATTCTTCCTCCCAAAACGGATGCTCATAAACATCCATCAATAAAAATGGAATCTGATCTTTTTCGATCTCTATCTTTAGTTTGTACTTCTCAGGCAATTTCTCTCTATGCCTCTCAACCTTTTCAATATCTTCTTCACTAGCCTCTTCTATACCTTTAGCATATTTGAACAACAATTCCTTTCCCTCTTCACTTCCAACTTCTATAATTATTCCATCATCCAACTCCGTAAGCAGTAAATCAAAGCCATCCTCTACCCTGTGGGTACCAAGGCTTGAAGCGAAAGAGTACTCACTAACATTGATTATATCTGAGCCTATGATGATCGTATTTTCTCTCCTCCTCTTATAAAGCTCGTCTGGACTTTCTTTCAGGTATACCTCATCCATTTGTTTTATAGCAACTATATCGTAAGGATGTACTCCTATGATTATCCTTTTTGTCTCTCCTTTGGAAATTCTTGCTCTCTGCTCCTTGACGTCAAACTTCATCAATTTCTCGTATGGAGGAAGCAAAAACACCTTTGGAGGTAAAATGGTGATATCATAGTCCAATCTTAGCTCTCTTGAATTCTCCAATTCAGAAAAAACAAAATTTCCTCTTTTCTCTTTTACCCCAATGGTCTCAAAGTTCTCTATGAGATTTTCTACGAATCTGTAAAAGTCGTCTTTATCAAGCTTGTATATCTCTCTACCCATGGTCAAATTGGGTATCGGGGATAGATTATTAATGGTTTCTACAATTTCTTCCTAAGATATTTTGCCAACATCTCTATGGATTTACCTCTATGAGAGTATCTATTTTTCTCCCGTACGTCCATCTCACCAAAGGTTTTATCTGATCCTGAAGGGATAAATATCGGATCGAAACCAAAACCTTTTGTTCCTCTTTCTTCGTGAGATATCATCCCTTGACATGTCCCTATGAATACCTTTGCCTTTTTTCCTTTTTCCTTGTAGACAATCACAGACCTGAACTCTGCATATCTATCTTCTTCAGCTTCCATAAGTCTCAATATCCCTCTACAACCTATCTTCTTGAAAACATACGCCGAGTACACTCCTGGAAAACCGTTAAGAGATCTTATAAAAAGCCCAGCATCTTCTAGGAAAAAAGGTTTATCTATCTTCCTGGACAAGTATCTCGCTCCGTAAATAGCTACATCAACCAGATTATCTGCCTGAATTTCTGGATAGCCCTTATCGTAATGTAATAACTTTATTCCTATTCTCTCTAACTTCTCCTTGGCTTCCTTAAATTTTCCCCTGTTTTGAGTAGCGAACACTATCTCCACTTTATATACCTCCCTCTCTTCGAGATTTCATCCAATTTCCTCTTTATCTCTCTAAAATCTCCATCGTATTTTTCTCTGTAACCTTCTAGGACATAAGAGAACAAATCTTCATGCTCCGAGTGGGCAGATTTAAAAGCTTCGAGTAGTAAGTGAAGATCTACTCCCCTATCCTCTATCTCTTTACTGAAACTTCCTAGACCAAAGTCTATGAAGTATATCCTTTTTAGGAAGATCATGTTCGATGTTGTCAGATCACCGTGAATTATTCCTCTGTTGTGTAGTTTTGCTATATTTTTGCCGATCTCTACGCATATGTCCCTCCTCTCTTCTTTTGATACTCTAGATAAAAGCTCCTTTACCCTCTCTCCTTTGACGAACTCCATAGTGAGGGTACAGTTTAGGAGATCAACATCATAGACTATAGGCACAGGGACGCCTGCCTTCCTCGATTCCATAATCAGCTTGGCCTCTTCCCTCGTTCTAGATGATCTCAGTCTGAAATCTAATTCTTTTAATCTGTAACTCTTTGGAATTCTTCGCTTTTTTACTACCTCTCTGCCTAGATATCGTGAGAGAATTATCTCCGCCTCAGCACCTCGATATATCACTCTCTCCATTTTACATCAACCTCATCCGTTCTGAATCTCTGTTCGATGTAACTTTCTTCGACTTTTGTTTCTATGCCACTTTTGTACATAATCAATCCAGTCCATGCTATCATAGCACCATTATCTATGCAAAGGTCGTCTCTTGGTACAAAAGATCTTGCCCCTCTCTCCTTAGCCATGGTCTCTATCATTTCTCTTAATCTCTTATTCCTTGCAACCCCTCCACCTAGGAGAACCTCATCCTTACCAACATGAGCCATGGCTCTTTCCGTTACCTCTGTTAAGGCAGCGAAAGCTATCTCCTGGACAGAGAAGCATATATCCTCTATCCTCTCTCCGGAATCGAAATAACTTTGTGCCGAGGTTAGCATGCCTGAAAAAGCCACATCCATTCCCTTCACAGTATAAGGTAAATCCAAAAGTTTCTCTCCTTTCTTTGCTAAATTCTCTATTATAGGTCCACTTGGAAATTGTAAATTCATGTATCTTCCTAATTTATCCAAAAAGTTTCCTATACCTATATCTAAAGTCTCTCCAAAAACCCTATATCTTCCGTTAGCAAAGGCAATAACTTGAGTGTTTCCTCCAGATACATACAGCAGAACAGGATCCTTACAATCCGTTGTTCCTCTACCTATCTCCAGATGAGCTATACAATGGTTTACTCCAACAAGAGGCTTTTTGAGATATAATGATAAAGCTCTTGCTGCGGTTGCTGCAGTTCTCAGACAAGGCCCAAGACCGGGACCCTGAGAGAAGGATATTACATCTACCTCGTCTGGATCTAATTTTGCCTCTTCGAGAGCCTTTTTTATAACTTGAGAAATGTACTTTGCATGGTGGTTTGCCGCCTCTCTAGGATGGATCCCTCCCTTCTCTGGGTGATACGTTTTTATAACATTGGCTAAGACTTTGCATCTCTCACTTTCGTCTTCAACTATGCCAACCCCTATAGTATGGGCGGTACCCTCTATTCCTAAAGATATCATTTGATCTCCAGAAATGGAAGAAAGAAATTAAATGTTGTGTATTCGGATTAACTATTCTATCGAGCCTGATATGAAGGAGTTTTGGCTTTGTTTTCTTGACCGGTTTTTTGCTAAGAGGAACAGTAACTGGAAGTGGATCCGACCACTCACTGTATTTTCCATCTGTATCTTTTGCAATGACTCTTACATTGTACACTCCTTTGCTACTCCATGAATGTTCTATCTCTACGTTCTCTCCAGAATTGTAGAATTTCGTCCACTGATCTACTTTCTTATCACCGTTCCAATCCCATCCGAATTTTATTCTTTTTCCTTTGGGATGAATAGCGTATGTAGAGTATGTGTATGTTTTTCCAGGCTCAACTTCTGTTGGTCCTTCCGGTCTTGCTGGTTTGTAATCTAGCTGTTCATCTGATGTAAGCTTGATTACCCATATATCCGAGTTGTAATCTGAATAGTAGTAGTCTGCCCCGACTATGTATCCACCGTCCTTCGTTTGTTCTATGTACGATCCTACAGAACTATCCTCTGCTCTTATAACCATCTCCCATTTTTCATTCCCAGAAAAGTCTGTTTTGAATATCCAGACATCTCCGTAAGGTCCATTTTCCCTACCTACAAATACATATCCATCCTTAGTAACTTCCATATCAAGTATAGAATCGTCATATCCAGAGTAAGAATACTCCTTGCTCCAAATCACGTTTCCATTCTCATCTATCTTCATAACCCAAGGATTTCTTGATTTTCCTACAATTATATATCCTCCATCATGTGCTTTCTTTATCATCTTTCCAAAATCGAGAGAATAGCCAGAGTCATAAGTCTTCTGCCAAATTATGTTTCCCTGATAATCTATCTTCACGACCCATATATCATAGTTGCCTGAGAGAGGAGGAAGGACGGTACCACATAGTATGTACCCGTTCTTAGCTTTCTCTATGGACATAAGAGTATCGCTTCCTTTATTTGATGAAGGATCGAAATCGTATAGTTTTTGCCACATTACGTTCCCTTTTCTATCTGTTCTAACAATGAACGGATTGGGACTATCCGGACCAGCTAAAGTCGTACCAACAATGATGTAGCCATCTTTTAAAACCATTAGATCCAGTAGATGTTCAACCGAAAGATAATCGGGTGATTCGTAAAAATATGTCTTTTGCCATTCAATATTTCCATTGCTATCCATCTTAACTAACCAGTAATCCAGATTATCTGAAAAGGAATTTGTGTTGCCTGCTGCTATATACCCTGACCCAACTTCTCTTACGATCAGAAATTCATCAATAGTTGAGCTTTTTCCATACGTTCTAGACCACAACAGGGAGCCATCGGAGCTTATCTTTGCTAGATAAGCTCTATCCTCAACATTAAACGAGTATACCCCTGCAACTATATAGTTGCCATCAGATGTTTGATGAATCTCTCCACAACTATCTCTGGCATTTGGACTGCCTATCTTCAGTTCCCATTCTACAGTTGGAGTCCCTGTGTATATATTTGAAGATCCTGAACTTATTCTCCTCGATTGACTAGATAAATTGTGACTGCCATTATGCCTTATAGCATTCCTACAAATCTCCTTCGACCCTATAGCATTAAAATTTGAGAGTAGTAAGACCGTAACAAAAGCCGTTGCAATCAAAACATATCTTGTCTTCACATTATCACCATATTTTTATCTATTTGTGTTTTTTAAATTTGGTGGTTGAAATATCTTAATTACTCTTTGCACTTTTTGGAATTTTTTGGAATAAAGAAATATTTATTACTAAGATAGGTAGATTTCTAATAACATGTCAGATGATCTCGACATCCTGGGAGTGCTACCATCAGATAGGAAAAAACTGGAATCCATGGGAATAACTAGGATAGAGCAGATCGCATTACTTACTCCTCAACAACTAGGAATGGGAAAAAGTAAAGGAGAGAGTTTGATACGAAGGGCTCACAACATAATAGCAAGTAGAAGCATAGAAGATATAGAGATAGGAGAGAAAGAGATCAGAGTTAAAGTTGATTCTTTAAGCAAACCCGTCAAAAAATCTGTTCTTTCTGTTCTTGGAGTATACGAGCTTCATCCAGGTAGCGTGATGGTCTCAGAGAAAGGAAACGTTATTTACATATACAAGAAGTCTCCGGTTTTCTCAAAGATCGTGGAAAATGCAGAGATACAGAAATCTATGATAGAGGAGAGGAGACAAAACGAGCTCAAATCAAAGGGTTTGACATTAGACTTAGAAGAAATCAGAGATTTTGCAATAAACAGAGGATTTGAAGGATTTTGGAAGAACGTATTCAGTGAGATAAAAGGAAATGAGATAATGAAAAAATCCCTATCCATAAGCTTATTCTCGACTTTCGAAGAACCTGTTCATTCCCTGATAATAGGCGAACCAGGGAGCAGCAAGACTTTGGCAAAGGAGATAATAGAATCAACTTTCAAAGATATATCAACGATAGGAGCAAACACCACTAGAGCGGGCTTGGTTTGCAATCTTGGAACAGGAGATCTTGGAGCTCTTCCTCATTCTCACAATAAGATAGTATTGGTTGATGAGTTTGACAAGATACCAGAGAGTGATATAGAGTATTGCTATGAGCTTCTCTCCAATGGCAGATGTAGTGTTCACTCGTCTAGAATTCATACCAATATAGAGAGTAAATTTATCATGATAGCTTTTGCAAATCCAAAAAAAGGTGTGTTTAAAGGAAATCCAATGGATGAGATTCCTCTACCGCCTTTGCTTGTAAGTAGATTTGCACTGATTGTCAAAACAGAGAATATAAGTGAAGAAGATAGAAAGGCTCTCTTCAAGGAGAAATTCTACGGAAGATCTGAGATAAGGGTAAAACCAGAATACTATGACCAGTGGATAAAGTTGTCTAGGGAATTTTATCCCAATATTACTGCAAGTGAAAGAGATGTTGATAGATACATAGACAAGGTGTCTAAGTTAGTAGAGGTATATCAATCTACAAATCTGAGGAGAGATTTGAGAATGGGAGACTACATACGAAGAATTCCCTTCTCCATAGCGAGAGCTGGCTTTAGAGATATCGACTCTGATATATTAAGAGAAAGCGAGAATATTTTAGAGGAATCAATAAGAAGTTGGGAGGAGAATGGATAAAAGGATTCTAGATATATTTTACTCTAGAGATCGAAATGTGGCTGAGATAACAATGCAGGCAATATATAGAGAATATCAAGATATACTAGAACCAAAAATCGTGGGAATGCTTGAGTTAGATAAGAATTGTTTTTCTGAGGAGAGAAATCAATACGATGCCGATCTCCTCTTGACCAAATTGAGGAAGAATAAAAATCTTTTTCTCTGGGTGGTTCACGATGACATCTTTTCAGATGATCTCAATTTTGTATTTGGATGTGCGATTCCTCTCAAGGGAGCTATACTATCAACATTTCGCTTGAGATCAAAGGATCTGATAGAAAAAGAAGCAATCCATGAGATAGGTCATGTTTTGGGATTAACTCATTGTAAAAACGAATGTGTCATGATGTTCTCCAACTCCTTATATGAAGCTATCTTAAAACCGAAAAATCTATGTGATTCTTGTAGAGAAAAATTGAGAAAGGTCTATGGCTATGTTTAAGAAGAAGCACTTAGCCAAAATACTTTCCAATCTAGAAGGATTTGACAAACCAAAGGTGGAACTGGAACAATACGAGACGCCTGGCGATGTTGCTGCAGAGCTACTTTGGACAGCAGATATGAAAGGGAAAATCAAAAATAGAACCGTGGCTGATCTTGGCTGCGGAACAGGTATACTATCTATAGGTTGCGCCCTGCTTGGTGCAAAGAAAGTTTATGCCGTGGATATAGATAGAGAAGCTATAACTATAGCAAAAAGGAATGCTGTAAAAATGGGTTGCTCCGATAATATCGATTTCTTCGAAATGGATGTGTCAGGTTTTGACATCAAGGTCGATACTGTTGTTATGAATCCACCTTTTGGATGTCAATCTAGAAACGCTGATAGACCTTTTCTTCAGAAGAGCTTTGAAATCAGTAACGATGTTTTTTCTCTACATCTAGCCAAGGAAGAAGTTGAAAGATTTTTGAAGAGATACTCAGAGGAACTCGGATTTAGAGCACATTTCATAAAGAAAGTGAAAATGGAAATACCGGCAAAGTTCTTCTTTCACAAAAAGAGAATAGATAGAATAGATGTGAATATAATTCATTTCGAGAGGATAAAGGATGTATGACCCCATAGAGCTGTCAAAGAAAACCGAAAAGATCGTTGTAAAGGATGGAAAGAAAAAGTATCACAGATTTAGATTTACCAGATTCTATGGTTGCTCTGCAACAGCAGACTCTGTAGGATGTAACTTGAGATGTATATTCTGTTGGTCTGATAGAGCCGTGAGATTGCCGAACAAGATGGGCAGATTCTACTCTCCTGATGAAGTAGTAGATAAGCTTATAGAGTTAGCTAATAACAATAAATGCAAGATAATAAGGATATCTGGAGCTGAACCAACTATAGGAAGATCTCATCTTTTAGCTCTTTTAGATCTAGTAGATGCATACGATAAGATCTTTATTCTTGAGACTAACGGGATATTGCTGGGGGCAGATAGAAAATATGTCGAGGAGCTTTCGGGCTATAATAGATTACATGTAAGAGTATCTTTAAAGGGTTGCAGTGAAGAGGAGTTTAGATTTTTGACCAGAGCTAAAAATGGTTTTTCCTATCAGATAAGATCTTTAGAGTATCTATCTGACTATGGAGTATCTTTCCATCCATCTGTTGTATCCACGAGGGGAGAAGAAGAAAAGATAATAGAAACTCTCGAGAATATTGGTATAAGGAGGAATGTAATAGAATGGGAGAAACTAAAACTCTACCCTCCAGTTAAGGAGAGATTAAGGAGGTTAAATTTGTTGGATAAACTTGCTGACGTATGGGAAGATTGAAAATTATAAAAATATTTATATTCAGAGAATTGTATTTACAAGTGGATGGGGGTTCTCGGATTCAGCCCTCCTCTCCTCATCCCTCCTAGCTTTTTAGCCCCCATCCCATAACTATTCTAACTTTTCCACACCAACTTTTTCTGCGATCTCATTTATCTCTTCTAGGACCTTGTGATATATTGGTATACCTATCTTTAATCTAGTCTCTGCTGTTAAAGCTCCTTTCTCTCCTGGATACCATATCTTCTTTCCCTCTTTGGCTTTGCTTTTCTTTATATCCATGATCATCTCTTTCATTCTTCTCTTGAACTCTTCTAGAGGCATAAAAGCCTCAACATTTATAGCGATAAACATGTGCCCAACATTGCTATTTTTCTCATCCGTGTTTTTAACCCATTTGCTCCATGTCGCATTGGTCAATACTCCGCTTAAAATATCTACCACTAAGCTCAAACCATAGCCTTTATGACCTCCCAGTATTTCACCTATCCCTCCAAGCGGAAGCTCAGCTCCCTCAGATAGAACCTCGTTAGGATCCGTTGTTATTTCTCCGTACCTATCGACTCCCCAGCCTTCAGGGATTGGTTTATCCTTTCTCCTGTACAGCTCGAACTTTCCAGTTGAGACTACGCTCGTCGCCATATCGAGTAAAAACGGGGGCATGTCTTCTATTGGAGCACCTATGGCTATAGGATTTGTTCCTATGACCTTTTCTATACCCCACGTAGGTGTAACCAAAGGTCTAGTTGTTGTCATCGATATGCCTATAAGTTCTTCATCTACAGCCATAAGAGAGTAATGTCCAGCTATACCAAAGTGATTGCTATTTCTTACGCCTACCATCCCAAATAGATTTTCCTTAGCTTTATCTATAGCCATTTTCATCGCTTTGTAGCTCACGGGCTGGCCTAAACCTTCATCTCCATCCAGAAGCGCATGCACCTTGCTTTCCCTTTCTATCCTTATATTTGGTCTGAGATTGACAGCATTCTTCTCTATAGCTTTAACATATCTCTTCAGTCTCTGAGCACCGTGACTTTCTACGCCTCTAAGATCAGCGATTATGAGATTGTCTGCAACTATCCTTGCATCCTCTTCTGGTACAGATAAAGCTGTCAAGATATCTACGTAGAATCTATGCAATCTGTCTTTTGAAAACCTTACATAACTCTCATCTACTTCCACCTTTTCAAACATGGAGCAAGGTATAAGAAAACTAAATTTTAAATCATTTTGATTCGCAGTATCTTTTCATAACAGCTTTTCTTGCCGTCTCAGAGTTAAACCTATGTTGTTTTTTCTTATACTTCAAAAACTCGAGCATTCTCTGTGCCTCCTCCTTGCGATTTTTCAGATAGGGAATCACATTAGTAAGTAGATGATAAAGTTCTACTCTGCTATGAACCAGCCAAGTGTAGACGATTTTTCCGTTTCTCACGGTTTCTTTCACGCGGCCCATGTTTGTTAATCTGTAAAGTAATCTGATTATCGAACCATCTACGGTTGATATCTTGAATGTGTGAAAATGGTGACCTTTTTCATTAACTCTATAGTAAAAACAGCCTCTCTTATCTATAAAAGCAGCTATGATTGGAGCAGTATTGCTATCTATCATCAAATATAATATATACTTTACTCATAATAAATTTTACTATATACTTTTAATTATATCTAAAGCTTCTTTTAAACACCTCCCTATAGATATCCTTCCAAGAATTTCGCTAGATATAAATCTTTCCTCCTTTAGACTCTTCAGTACATCGAGTATTTGTTCTATTCTGAGTTGAAAATCCAAACATTCATGGAGATGTATCACGGCATTAACATCAGGTAGTCTGTATATCATCCAGTGAATTGGTAAAGAGGGAGGAGGCTGATTATAGCCTATAACAAGAGCCGTATCCGTCGATATGTTGTAGTCTACAACTTCAACAAAATCATCCTCACTTAAATTTTTAAGTTCTGGATTCGTCGAGATCAGTATTCTATTCCCATACCTAACACTTATCGTTCCTCTCTGATCCATTTCTCTTCCTATATCAATGATCTCTTTCACATAAGGGTTTCTAACCTTTTCTCTAGATAGAATTATCACTCTCACATACCCTATATCTACTTCCAGTAATAAACCTTTTATAAGCGATCCAAATTCCTTACTTTGGGGATAATTATGGATTGGGGGATGAAAAACAGATTATCCAGAATAATAAAACCGAAGGATAATAGAACGGTTATGCTAGCTGTGGATCATGGCTATTTTATGGGTCCGACAACAGGTCTAGAGAATCTAGGTAAGACCGTGATACCTCTTCTGCCCTATGCTGATAGTCTCATGCTAACCAGAGGTGCACTCAGGAGATACATACCTCCAGAGACAGATACCCCTATCGTTTTAAGAATATCTGGAGGCACAAGTATAGTTGGCAAGGAACTCCTTCACGAAGGAATCATAACCTCTATGAAGGAAGCAATAAGATTGAATGTTGCAGGAGTTGCTTTCTCTATCCTCATTGGAGCAGATTTTGAAAGAGATACATTACTCGGACTTGCAAAAGTAGTTGATGAAGCAGAGGAGTATGGTATTCCCGTGGTAGCAGTAACCGCTGTTGGAAGAGACATGAACAAAGATGCCAAGTATCTCAGCCTAGCATCGAGGATGGCAGCAGAATTCGGCGCTCATATAGTGAAGACATACTACTGCGAGAACTTTGAAAGAGTCGTAGATACTTGCCCAGTTCCAATAGTCATAGCTGGCGGAAAAAAGATAGACGAAAAAGATGCTCTAGAGATGACATACAATGCCATACAAGCCGGAGCAGCAGGCGTCGACATGGGTAGAAATATATTCCAGTCCAGCAATCCAGTTGGAATGATAAAGGCAATAAGAGCCATAGTTCATGAGGGTGCAACTCCAAAAGAAGCTTATGAGATTTTCAAAGAAGAACCTTTGGTAGAGGTAAGGAGCGAGTAATCATATGGGAAAGATGAAGGTTGGAGTCTACTACAATAACAAAGATGTCAGGGTAGAATATAGAGAGATACCAGAGATCGGAGATAGAGAGATACTAGTTAGAGTGAGAGCATGTGGTATATGTGGAAGCGACGTAATGGAATGGTACAGGATAAAGAAAGCTCCAAGAGTCTTAGGGCATGAGATGACTGGAGATATCGCTAAGATCGGAAAAGAAGTCAAAGATTTTAAAGTCGGAGACAGGGTTTTTGTTTCTCATCACGTCCCCTGCAACTCCTGTAGATATTGTCTGAGAGGGGATCACACCCTTTGCGATACTCTACATTCTACAAACTTTGACCCTGGTGGATTTTCTGAGTATGTTAGGATTCCGGAGATAAATGTTAGAACTGGGACATTTCTGCTTCCCGATGAGATATCCTATGATGAGGGTGTATTTATAGAGCCTTTAGCTTGCGTAATAAGAGGTTTCAGGATAGCTGAAATAAAACCAAATCAAACTATAGCAGTTATAGGAAGCGGCATAGCTGGATTATTGCAGATAAAGTTAGCTAGGGCATGGGGAGCTAAAAAGATAATAGCTGTGGATATCAATGATTATAGACTGAGGAAAGCAAAGGAGTTCGGTGCTGATCTTACCTTGAACGCATCCGAAGATGTTCCAAGGAGAATAATGGAAGAGAACGACGGTTACCTTGCTGATACAGTTATACTTTCAGCAGGAGTGAAATCTGCATTTATCCAAGCTCTTAAATGCGTAGATAGAGGAGGGACTCTCCTTCTGTTTGCCCCTTTACCTCCAGATGTCGATATTCCTGTAAACGTGTTTGATGTGTGGAATAGACAGATAAAGATAGTATCTACGTATGCGGGGGCGCCGAGAGATATAAGGGAGGCAATAGAAATACTAAAGAGCAGAAAGATCAGAGTTGACGATATGATCACGCATAGGCTAAGTTTGAATGAGATTCAAAAGGGTTTTGAGTTGGTAGCTGAAGCTCAAGAGTCTCTTAAAGTGGTGATTTATCCTTAGACACGATTTTATTTATTTAGAAAAAATTTAAATATGCCTTTTTAAATCGCCGATAAAACTTCAAGACACGAGCTGTAAAAGAAAGGTTATATATTTCAAAGAGAAGAGGGTGAAACTATGAGGAAATGGTCAGTTATGTTTGGCATATTTTTGCTTCTAGCCAGCACTTTATCAGTTGTCGAAGGAGAGTATACAGCAATTTCTTCATCAATGTCAAGTTGTGGAGATGGATGGGAAAGAGGAGAGAATATAGCGTTGGATAAGCCAGTAAGAGGATACAATCTGGTGGATGGTTACGATAACCCAGCCTATGCAAATGATGGGATAAAAGATGATGAGACCAAGGTAGTTTCTATAGGGAAATGCCCATCGCCAGAAGGGTGGATAGAGATAGATCTCCAAAACCCGTACTACATCTATGAAACTAGAATTATAGTCAAAAGAATATGGGTACCATCGGATAAAAAGCAATCTGATATGAAGTTACAGTTGTTTATCAAGGGACATTGGATTACAGTATGGTCAGAAAATAACATGCCGAATGGAATAAAACAGGAAATAGTCATCCCTTGTTCAGGATATAAAACTGATAAAGTTAGAATCGTAAAATCAAAATCAACAGGTTTACTGGAAGATATTCTTACTATATATGAAATAGAGGTTTACGATGCAATAGACATCTCCCCACCTGATACAGAGATTATAGGAGGACCAGGAAATGGTGTCACGATTGATTATAGAAATGTTAAATTCAAATGGAGAGGAATTGATAATGAACTAGAGGAAGATCTCTCGTATGAATGGAGGGTTAAGAACCAAGGTACCTGGTCTGAATGGACAAAAACAAGAGATAAAGAGGTCGTATTACATCTAAAAGAAGGGAAAACAGTATTTGAGGTTAGATCTATAGATTCTTTTGGAAATGTAGATCCATCACCTGCAAGAGTGAGATTCTATGTGGATCTCTCCTCTCCAGAGGTAAATATAACCATGCCTGAAGCAGGGTATCTCTATGTGTTTGGGATTAAGGTCTTACCTGTTGTAGTAAATGGTTCGTATGCAGTTGTGATAGGGTCTTGTAAATTAAAGGCATTTGCTAGAGATGCTGGAGGCGGGCTAAGTCATGGAGAAATATACCTAAACGAGGTACACATAAAACATATAGATTTTCATTGTGAAAAAGAGGTAGATATAGAAAACGATGTGTACAACGGCTTCTTTAGATACAGGATAGTAGTTTTTGATACATCTGAAAAATCAGCATCTGACTCTATACAAATTAAGGGTTATTCAACTGGTAGAGATCCTCCAGGATATCTTAGCAATAGAAATGCACCCCCATATCAGGTAACAAAACCTCTTGGTCCATCGACAGGGAAGACCGATAAGATTTACACCTTTTCTTGTAAAGCGGAAGATGTAGAAAAAGATGAGATATACTACATGTTTGTGTGGGGGGATGGAACAAACAGTGGATGGATAGGACCATTCAGAGCTGGAGAAACTGCAGAAGCCTCCCATTCCTGGAGTAAGAAAGGAACATATGAGATAAAAGTATTTGTCAAAGATGATAAAGGCAACCAAGGAGAATGGTACTCATCCACAACTATAAGGATAGACGATGGAAAGGATAATAGACAAGATAATAATGTGGTTCACAACAAGAGAAATGTATTTGTAATAAAGAGATTCAAACCCTCACCTATAAAGATATTTACAGGTGAGACGGGTATAAAAGCGATTGTCAGAAATTCAAAAATTCTAAACAAGACGATAACATTTGCTAGAGTCAGAGTCTCTAAGACAAGAATTACAAAAAGTTTTAACTTAGACAAGATAGGGCATTAAATTTCAGGATAAGGATCTGGAACCTCTATAGTTGGGTCGGGTTCTGTTCCACTACTCTTTCTATTTCCCATTGTTAATTATCTTTGTGCATTCTCATATAAAAACATTTTCGTACAAAAATTAGCAGAGATGCCCGCACCGGGATTCGAACCCGGGTAGGAGGCTCCGCAGGCCTCCAGGATATCCAAGCTACCTCATGCGGGCTATTTCATGATATCGAGCATCGCTACCCTTTCCAAAATCAGATCTACATATTTATCTTTGTCCACGGTATCTAACTCTTCTTCGGTAAAGCCAAATCTCTTCAATTTTTCTCTATTTACATTTATCACATCCTCATTTATTTTCATACCGAGACTTTTAACTATACTTTCAGCATTCTCTTCAGAAATTTTTCCGCTCAAGTCTTTAAAGTCTCTGGAATCCAGAAATATAAAAACAAATCTCTGGCTCTCTTCCCTTATACCTATCTTGTCTATCGCATCCTTTACTTGACGTTCCCCAGCCATATACAATAAAAGTTCCATAGATAACTTTCTCATGCTGTTCCTATTTTCTTTAAAGGCTCTGATTGCATGATGACATGCAGATATCACATGTTCTTTCCCACATACAAGATCAGCATCCACTACCTGAATCTCTATCCCTTTATCTTCTGATATTTTCCTTACTTCTTCTATGAATCTTTCAATATCCTCTATCTTTCCCTCCGCACCAACCAGTATCATTCTAAACTCACCATCTTATTATCTATTTCTCCGATTTGCTTCTTTATAGATAGTGCTATCTTTTTACCTATCGAAGGTATAGATGCTAGCCTCTCTAAAGGTACTCCTCTTAAAGAGTTTATTGTTTTGAATCCTGCTTTATAAAGGGCTCTCGCTCTCACTCTACCTATGCCTCTCAATTTAACTAGATCGAGGAGCTCTTTTTTACAACCATATTTAACCCTCAGCAGAAGATTATTGAGATCTCTAACTAGATCAAATCTGTATATTCTCGCTAATTCTCTCATTGAATAGAGAAGCCACTCAGCTGTTTCTATTATATTTCTTATATCTCCAGGTCCGACTCCATATCTAGAACATATCTCTGCTTCAGGGACCTCTTCTATCCAATCTTGTAATAGATGGGCTGTCTTCAAACTAGATAGAAATATCTCATAATCATCACTATAAATGGGAGGTATATTTACAAGTATGTGTTTCTTTATCATTTCTAATCTTTCTTCTATCCATACATCGTCTCCTCTTAGATACAAAGATTTCATGTCAGGGGTATAGCATATAGCTTGAAGATAAGATATTTCTGGCTCTCCATCTGGAGATGCTCTCTCTATGGCTCTCTTGATATGCAGAGCTGTAAGAGGATCGAGATAGAGTTTGGAAGTCTTTTCTCCAAGTAATGTAGCTTTCAATCTTCCATCAAAATCCTCTATGAAATTGTTATCTTCTAAAAATCTCAAAACATCCTCGACAACATCTTCAAGCAAGCTTATATCAGACTGATAAGCATAGAATGTCGATGAAAAGAAATCAAATAAACTTTCTCTATCCGGCGTAAAACCTGATGCAATAGATGATAACACATGAAATCTAAGCATAGGCTCTGATCCAAGTTTTGAATACACCGGTTCAGGCTCTCCAAATATATAATTATCTATTATCCTCTTCCTTTGCTCTTTATCCTTCGCTATAGTTATTGCCTCTCCTTCTTTATCATACCTCGGTCTCCCGGCTCTTCCTGCCTGCTGCTTATATTCTAGAACAGGTATCGGATACATACCTATACCAAACTCATACCTCCACAGATCCCTAATTATCACTCTCCTTGCCGGAATGTTAACACCAGCAGCAAGTGTTGGCGTAGCAACTATGCATTTTATCAACCTCTCCCTAAATGCGTTTTCAATGATCTTTCTACTCTCGCTAGATAATCCAGCGTGATGAAAGGCTGTTCCATCTCCAACGCAGTTTGAGAGATCTTGATCTAGGGATGTCGTCTCTTCTGGCATGGAAAGGATCTCCTCAGATAATCCCTTTAGTCTTTCCACCTCTTCCTCTTTCAAGTGTTTTTTTACTATCGATCTTAGCTTCTTTGCAAGACTTGCACTTGATTTCCTTGTATTTACAAAGATTAAAACTTGCCCTCCATCCTCTAGGCAATCGCTAACGAGAGCAGATATCGGATCTGGCTTTGTACCTACATCTTTCACTGAGCCATCAGAAAACTCGATCACTCCTCTGTAATAAACACCTTCCTTTAACTTGACTGGTCTCCACTCAGACTTTATAAGCCTAGCATTAAGCCATCCCGCAATGTCCTCTGCATTTCTTATTGTAGCTGATAAAGCAATAACCTGCATATTTGGGTTTATCTTTTTTAGTCTGGAGATTACAACTTCTAAAGTCGGACCTCTTCCAGGATCATTGAGCAAGTGAATCTCATCTGCAACAACTATAGATATACTCGATAACCATCTCGAGCCATGTCTTATCAGAGAATCTGCTTTCTCTGAGGTACACACTATTATGTCATACCTAGCTAATTTAGGGTCTGATCTCGTTAGGTCTCCCGTAGATATAGCTACCTTCAGGCCTAACTTTCTAAACTTAAGAAGATCCTCATACTTCTCTCGAGCTAAAGCTTTCAGAGGGACTATATACAGAGCTTTGCCTCCTTCTTTTAACAATTTATTAACTATCCCGAGATAAGCAACCAAGCTTTTACCGCCAGCCGTAGGTACAGACAAAACAAGATCCTCTCCAGCTAAAGCAAGAGGTATTGCCTCTTTCTGAGGAGGATATAAACTATCTATACCATCTTCTCTTAGGATCTCTATAACTCTTCTATCTAGGTCACTAAGTTCTCGATCCATCTTTCAGTAAGCTTAAAGATGCAATCTAATGAAAAACCTTATGCATACCTTTTCTATTTACATCTTTGCTATGGGGCGTAGACAGACTCTGATGGAGAAGTTTAGGCAGCAGATGAAGGCATACAAGAAGAAAAAGATGAAAGTAGATAATACTCCTTATCTACCACCAGATGGAGTGGTTTATATTATGGATTCCCTAAACCCAGAGAAACCAATAAGAGCTGTTGTACTTAAAACAAAGGTTAAACAGAGGAGGAAAATTATAGAGAGTATAGCATGTCCAGTCTGCGGAAATCCGATGGAATGGGACGATAAGTGGGAAGGTTTTGTATGCGAAAAGCATGGAAAAAGAGCGATTTATGAGATAGTCCAACCAAAAAGTTAAACTAAGGGATAGAAGATTAAGCCCTAGGTGAATCTCATGGTCGAAGAAAAGGTTGGAGTTGTTGAGCATTTTTTCACAAAGATAAGCGTTGCAGCGATAAAGATAACAGATGGAGAGCTGAAGATAGGGGATACTATCCATATAGTAGGAGCAACTACCGATTTTAAACAGAAAGTAGAGAGTATGCAGATAAATAAGCAGCCCGTAGAGATCGCAAAACCTGGAGATGAAGTCGGGATAAAAGTCATAGATAGAGTTAGAGAGAATGATGTAGTCTATAAGGTTGTAGGTGAGTAAGATGAAAGAGGTAGCAGAGGTTAGAGAGCTCAGAGTGAATAGATATATAATCATAGACAACGAGCCTTGTAAAATAGTCAGCATAACAACTTCCAAGCCTGGAAAACACGGGGATGCAAAGGCAAGGATAGAAGCGATAGGAGTCTTTGACAACCAGAAGAGAAGCGTGGTATATCCTGTCAAACACAAGGTTCAAATACCAATAATAGACAAAAGAGTTGCTCAGGTTATATCCGTCTCTGGAGACGTTGCTCAACTTATGGATATGGAAACTTATGAGACTTTCGAGTTGGAGATACCAGAAGAGTTCAAAGGGAAATTAGAGGTCGGAAAAGAAATACAATATATAGAGGCTTTAGGAAAAAGAAAGATAATGAGAGCTTAACTGCTCTCTTCTTTTTCTAGTTTGAAGTTTAGCTTTTTCGATTTTCCTGGTTTTATTATAACGTTGTACTCTGTAACACATGTATAGCCCTCTGCACTTGCTGTCACTGTATAATTGCCAGGTGGAAGTTCCATAGAATACTTACCTCTAAATGATGTATTTACTGAGAAATGTTCTCCAGTATCGTTGTTTACTGCTTCTACCGTCGCACCCCTTATACCTCTAAATAGGAGTTTTGATTTTTTCAATACTCTTCCATATAGTGTTCCCATTCTATCTAGACCAACGTTTTTCTTTGTTACCTCACTTGCATTTACCGTAACCTCTACGATCTTTGTCACATATCCTTTCTTCTCAAATTTGAGATGGTATGTGCCGGGTGCAAGTTTTATGCAATACTTACCTTTCGATAAGATTCTCTTGGTCGTATATGTTTCGTTTGTTTCAATAACCGTTATCTTTACCCCGCCTATACCCTTTTTCAAAAGTGTACCGCTATCATATACCTTTCCCTTGACTACCCCTGTTTCTTCAGTCTTGTTTCTCTTGAGAGCCAAATTGAATATAAGGACATCCATGGAGGCATTTGCGGTTCTTGTTGGAAGACCATCGAAATCATCGTAAGCTATAACCTCTATGTGATGTTTGCAGAATGCTCTCTCGTTCCAAGTGTAGTTGAAGGGTTCCTCATCAACAATTCCTTTACTTTCATCGTCGATTATAAACTCTACAGATGTCTCTCCATACGCATTTTCAATATCTGCACTTATTGTGATTGGACCTATGATTATTGTTAGATTGAATGGTATGGAGATGATCTTTCTGTCTTTGAAGTAAATTGCACCTACTTCTGGTTTTGTGATATTGACTTTAAGTTTCTCCAGCGGATGTATTGTGACATACTTATGCGTAGTCACATCATTACCCTTGCTATCCACAACAGTAAGCGTTACTTCGAAGGTTTCAGCAGACAAATAGGTGTGCGTTACCTGAGTGCCCTCAGCTGTGTATCCATCTCCGAAGTCCCATGAGAGCGTGTATGGTGGATAACCCCCACTTATATTTCCTTTGAATGTTAACTCTTCCCCAACCATTCCTTCTGTTGGCCCATCAATCTCTGCAGAAAGAGGTTCCGGTAGTATAATCTTACACCTTGCGTCTGCCTGCTCGGGTGCTGTTTCGATATTTCCAGCGTTATCAACAGCTACTGAGTAGAATTCATAGTATCCGCTATTCGATGTACTGAATGACCATTCTCCCTCTTTCCAATCTGTCCATGTCTCATTATCAGCGGAATATCTATAGTAGAGCTTAACTTCCGCAATTCCACTTCTATCATCTGACGCTGCATAGCTCAAAACTATTGGCACCTCGTCTCTCTCGTATGGCACAATTGGATCTACCGTTGACTCTGGTGGAACAGTATCTATAACTGCTGATGCCTCTTCTGCATAGGCCTTATCCTCTCTATTGCCAACCGCATCATACGCTATGGAACAGAATTTATAGTCTCCGTCCGCTCCAAAGAATTCCCAGGACCATCCATCGCTTCCATCTGTATCACCTCCGAAGAGCTGCCACTCTGACCAGTTTTCGCCATCTGTACTGTGCGAGTAATAAAGCTCCACCCTTGCAACATAGGTTTCATCATCACTTGCTGTTGCTGTAATTGTGAATGGACTATTGTGCCAGTATGGATCTATTTCATTTACATGAGACCTAGGCGGATATCCATCGTTCCTTATGCAGAATCTTGCGCTATCATTGCGTTCTATCTCTTGACAACCTACATAATATATGAGATAGGCTGTATTATTATAGCATCCATAACAGTTAACTCCTGTGAATCTTACGGTAAATTCTATGTAGAATTTTTCACCTGCCTTGACACTGATATAACTCCACACCAATTCATTTTCATTTATCGTAGGTTCGGGTGTTCCAGATACGAATTCAAGATTATCTATAAGTGGATCCACAACAGTTATATCACTGACATCTCTCTCTCCGACATTATCTATAGTTATATTGAATGTTATCTCATCTCCATAGAATACATAAGCAGAGTCTTCCCATTCTCCAGTTCCAGGATCTCTTATTTTCTTTTCAATCTGTACATCTGGACATGGAATCTCTATCGTGGCATTGTCGCTTCCTTCCAGATGCATTCCACTGCACTCATCCCCAGTAACTATGACAACATTTTCGAAGATTCCACAGTCGGCATCTTCATTCACAGTTGCGTTAAAGTACAAGGTGAGTGTACCACCATCTGGTATTCTGAATATGTCATCAAGATTCCATGTTAGTGTATGGCCAGATATAGTCGGTTCGATATCTCCAGTATAGTACTCGTCCCAATCACTCCAGTCTCCTTCAAATGAGGTTGAATTCTCGATATAAGTGAGCACTGATGGGAGTTCATCTACAATCGTTATATTATGGAACACATAGTTTAATGGATCAAGTGGATTGCCATGATAAGTTATATCGATACGGAACTCAACGATACCTCCAGAAGTTTTTACCTTATCACTCCATTCTCCTCTTGGACAGAACTTCCTGACTCTCTTGTTAACTTCTATATAGGGTTCATAGAGTGTTATGTTAACGCTGTCGGTAGCATTTACTCCTTGATCGGCCGTTGCTTTTACAACGTTCTTTCCTGTTCCGCCAGATAAAGGCGTAGCAGAGAATGTTATTACGAGAGAGAAGTTCTTTGGAAGGTCGTCGCTCCAGTTTATGTATGAATCGTTTGCGTAAGTTGGTGCAATGTTGCTATCATGATTGTATTTCAAGAACGGAGGTAAGAAGTCCTCAAGAACACCTGTCAGGTCTATATCTCCGGTGTTTGTGAGATTTATCTTGAAGTATATCTTGTTGTCACCATTTATTATGTGAGGCAAATATTCCTCTAAACTCTTTGTCCAATTTTCTCCATCTAGAGACACCCATTTCTGCAGAGATATATTTGGATGACATATAGCATCTACTTCTGCTGTATCGTTTACAGCAAGTGTATCACAACCATGCTTTGCAGTTACATTTACTAAGTTTTCAAAAGTTCCACATTCATCAACAGTAGCGTTGAAAACTATCTCCATTGGAAAATCGCTATATGATAGGTCATTAAAGTACCATATAAGTTGATTTCCAGATTGCTCTGATACCTCTGGATCTGCGGTTCCGTCAACATAGCTTAGTCCGGATGGTAGTGTGTCAACTACTGTAACATTATCGAATCCTGTACCTCCTGTATTCGTAACGATTATCTTGAATGTAATCTCGCTACCTATGGATGTCTCAACAGAGTTACTATACTCTCCGCAACCGACTTTTACAAGCTTTTCAACTTCGATTCCTGGCGTAGGTTGCGGAACAGTCACATTAGCGATGGCTTCGCCATGAACATCTTTCCCACTACAGTGATACGCATCTATGGTAACCCTGTTCGTGAGATTTCCATATCCGGTAACATTGGCCTCAAAATCTATGTAGAGATGACCGGTTTCCTCTATGAATATACAAATACTATCCGGACTATTATCAAAATAGAGATCCCAAGTTAAGTTGTTCCCATCGATAGCTGGATCTTCCGTTACATTACCTGTGATATAAATTGGCTCACCGGACATATTTTTCACGATAGAAATATTGTCGCCATGTATTATTGTGCTCCCCTTGACATACTCCATACCATCAGGGAGTTTGTCTTTTATAAGGATTCCATATATGCTTGTTTCATTTGGTAAATTCTGTTCAGGATGATATATAGATATCCTAAACTTAACAGTGTCTCCAATATGTGCGGTTATTTCATCTACCCATTCGCTGCCATTCCATACCTTTTTATCTACCTGCATCTTCGTTGAATCTGAATTGTGGAGATTTAATGGTTTTACTATTGTAGTGAAGTTTGCAGCTATCAGTATTCCTACTAACAAAACTATTGTACCTACGCTTCTTCTCATACCGCATTACCTCCAAACCTTTCTAACAACATTATCTTCTAACAGTATTTTAATTTATCGGTATATATATTTTTCTGTACAATCATTGATTATGTTTGCGCTCCAAAATTCTATCTATCCTTGCCTTCAACTCCTCTATTTCAAAAGGTTTTTCAATAAAATCTTCTCCAAGAAAGCTGCCTATCTCTTTTGCCTTTTGATCGGTTCTAGCTGTCAGAAAGATTATGGGTATATCTTTCCACTCTATTCTCTCTTTAATTCTGTTATATACTTCCCAGCCACTCATTTTAGGGAGCATTATGTCCAACACAATCAAATCAGGTTTTATCTTTTCTCTTATGAGTAATCTCAAACAGTCCTCTCCACTCTCCACAGGTATAACCTCAATATCGCTGTCTAGGGCTTTTAAACCTTCTTTTATTGATGTAAGTATATCTGGATTATCATCAACCACCAATATTCTCTTCTTCCTCATTATTATCACCTATAGGTAATGTAAAATATATACTTGTACCTTTCCCCAATCCCTCACTCTCAGCCCATATCCTACCCCCATGCTTTTCGACTATCCTTTTGCATATAGTTAGACCAAGACCTGAGCTTTCAACGTTATGCCTTGATTCATCTACCTTATAGAACTCATCGAATATCCTATATTTTTGATCACCCTCAAGACCCATTCCATTATCCTTTACTTCTATTATTACCTCGTTACCATTTGGTTTAGCAAGGAATTCTATTTTTCCGCCTTCCGGCGTGTACTTGATTGAATTGGAAATCAGGTTTGTAAAAACTTCCTTTAATCTGAGTCTATCAGCTTTTACAAAAATATCTTTATCTACTCTGTTTATAGATTTTATATTTTTTTTCTTTATAATGTGTTCATTGTCCCTTATGCTCTCATCAACAATGTCACTGAGTCTTACATCTTTGATACTAAATTTCACATTTGGCATGTTAAGTTTCGCTAGATTTAAGGTATCAACGACCAAGTTCTTCATATACCTTGCATTTCTTAGAGATATATCGATCAATCTTTTAGTGTCTTCATCATGTACTCTTTCTCTTACAAGGGGTAGAAGTGAGAGTATGGGGGTTAGTGGCGTTTTAAGATCGTGGCCAAGTTGACTGATAAATTCATCCTTTTGCTTCAGGAGTTCCTCGATTTCCTCTGTTCTTCTTTTTACTTCCTTTTCCAGATTCTTGTTGAGTCTTTTTAGCTCCATCTCATAACTCTTAATATCAGTAACATCTCTGATAACCATCATTTTTCCTATTTTCTCTCCCTTCCTATCCCGAAGTGTAGTTGTACTAACCTCATAGAATCGGTTTGATTTTTTGCACGTCTTTCTACCATCTTCCTTATACAGAAAGTCAAGGATCTTACCACAATCAACAAGAATCTCAAAAGCTTTCTTTCCAATAGCTTCGTCTCTTTTTAGTGACAGTAGTTTTTCGGCAGATCTATTGAGATCTATGACCCTATTTTCCTCGTCAAAAACGATTACTGCATCTCTCATTCCCTCTATTATCTCATTTCTTGCAATTGGAATGATATGCATCAGTTTTAACCTATATATACCCAAGAATAGGAGAAATACAGATATAGAAAAAGATATTGGAGTGAAGTCGAATGTGAACACTCTAGATAAATATATTATATTCGATATTATTGGAATGATTGCAGCAGATGCCAATAAAACAGCTTTCTTTCTATGTATTTCGGGATAAAAGAAGGACTCTTGGAGCAAGGATAGACTGCCCGCTATAAAGATGATGTAGGAATAAATCGCATGAATCCAGAACCAATAACCATAGCTGGGAGTTAGAATCTCTAGATCTCCTATCTTGGAGAATTTTATACTCTGCCATATAAGGTGATGAAATTCATTTGTGAATACAAGTAACAAAGTTATTATCGGAATCAAGAAGAATAGGATCACAAAGAACGGTTTTAGGTTCCTTTTAAACTTTCTCGTGTATGTAAATGAGAATAAAAACCAGAAGACCGGTAAAATAACAATACCAATGTACTCTATCTTAGCTGCAAGTATTTTCAGATTGCAATCTGGTAAGGTCATCTCAAATAAATATCCGAGAGACCATATAGAAATGGAAATCAAGATGAGAAAAAAGTATATTGTTGGTCTATCTTTTTTGCGGCGCCATATGACATAGAGTATCGATATAGTGAATAGGAAGCCCATTGATGTAGAGGCTATAGATATAACATCTGTTGCGAGCATACCCCTCCACGTGAAGAGTGCATCCCAAAAGTGAATGCCTTAAGAATTTAAAAAATTAACTTACATAATAAGAGAGCCATTCCTCCTCTTCAAATCCTGTCTCTTCCTTTACCTCTTCAACTTTTTCTTCTGCATTCTCTTCGCTACTTTTTTCAAATAGTTTTCGTAGTCTTTCAAATACCATTCATTGAATATTATGAAATAAATAATATATTAATTTTGTCAATTTTTGACTCGCCTTTCAGCTTTACAAAACCATTATATAAAAATTTTCCATATCTGGTGAGAGATGAAGACAGAGTACAATTACAAGGAAATAGAAGAAAAGTGGCAAAAAAATTGGTTTGAAAAAAAGATATATGAAGCTAAGAGAGATGAGAAGAAAAAGAGCTTTTTCATTCATTTTGCGTATCCCGGGATATCTGGATATTTACATGTTGGTCATATGAGAGGTTTCACCTATGCTGACATAATCGCAAGATATAAAAGGATGAAAGGATACAACGTGATCTTCCCAGCAGGGTTCCATGCTTCTGGTTTGCCATCTGTAGCTTTTGCCAAGAAGGTGGAAAGGAGGGATCCTGACACTATAAAAATTTTGAAAGAGAATGGTTGCTCTGATGATGTTATTGAGAAATTAAAAGATCCTTTATACGTGGTCAAATTTTTTAGCGAGATATATGTCGAGGAATATTGGAAAAAGTTTGGATTCCTTATAGATTATTCAAGATTAACAGATACAATATCTGAGGGTTATAAGAAATTTATAACATGGCAATTCTTGAAACTAAAAGAAAAAGGGCTCCTAACTCAAAAATCCCACTTTGCACCTTTCTGTCCGAACTGCGGACCAGTAGCTGTAGACAAGTCAGAGACAGACATATCTAAAGGTGGAAATGCAGAGATTTTAGAGTTTACTGTAATAAAGTTTAGATGGAAAGATGAAGAGACAATCCTTCCCGCCGCAACCCTCAGACCAGAAACAATATTCGGAGTAACAAACATGTGGGTGAATCCCGATGTTGAGTATGAGAAAATAAAAGTAGGAAACGAGATATGGATCTGTTCTCCGGAGTGCGCCGACAAGTTAACTTATCAGATGGATAACATAGAAAGAACCGGAGAGAAAATCAGAGGCAGAGATCTCGTAGATAAAACTTGTATAGTTCCTCTAGTTGATAGAGAGGTTCCCATCCTTCCAGGAAAGTTTGTTGATCCGAATGTTGCGACCGGCATAGTGATGAGTGTTCCTGCTCATGCTCCTTATGATTGGATAGCCTTACAGGAAATAAGACCAGATGTCAAGCCGATAAGTATTATCAGAGTAGAAGGTTATGGTAAGATACCTGCCAAAGAGATATGCGAGGATATGGGTATAAAGAGTCAGGATGAAAAGGAGAAACTAGATAGAGCTACTGAGATTATTTACAAAAAGGAATTTCATACAGGAGTGCTTAATGAAGCTTGTAGAGAGTATGCTGGTCTCAAAATATCTGAGGTGAAAGACGAAGTTAAAAACGAATTGATAAGCAGAAATCTAGCAGAGATCATGATGGAGTTTTCAGAAGAAGTTATCTGCAGATGTGGGAGAAAGGTTGTTATAAAGAGGATACCTGATCAGTGGTTCATAAGATATAGTGATGGAGAGCTAACAGAATTATCTAAGATGCATGTAGAAACCATGAATATATTTCCAGAGGAGTATAAAAAGGAGTTGCCAGGCATTTTGGATTGGTACAGTGATAGAGCCTGCATAAGGAAGGGATCCTGGCTAGGGACAGAATTTCCTTTCAAGAGAGGTTGGATCATAGAACCTATATCTGATTCTACCTTATATCCAATATATTATCTGGTTTCGAAGTATGTAAATGAAGGTAAAGTAGAGCCTAAAGAAATGGACGAAAAGTTTTTCGATTATATCTTTCTCGGAAAAGGGAAACCAAAAAATAGCATATGGGAAGAAATAAGAAGAGACGTTTTATACTGGTATCCAGTTGATATTAACTTGGGTGGTAAAGAACATAAAACCGTTCATTTCCCTGTTTTCATAATGAATCACGTTGCCATCCTTCCAAGCGAGTTGTGGCCAAAAGGCATATTTGTTCACTGGTGGGTCACACAGAAAGGAAAGGAAAAGATAAGCAAGTCAAAGGGCGGCGCCGAACCAATACCAAAGGCTGCAGAAACGTATGGAGTGGATGCAATGAGACTCTACTACTCTCATGTTGGATCTCCATTTGTTGACGTGGAATGGGATCCCAACATTGTTATCAGCTACAAGAATAGGATTTCTTACATATGGAATATTGTTCGAGACATACTATCAACAAATGGAGAGGAGAATCTCGATATAGACAGATGGATAAAGAGTGTCTTTGCTAGAAGAATAAAGAGAATAAATGAATATATGGAAGGATACAATTTGAGAGATGCGGCAAATGATATCTTTTTCGAGATACCTAACGACATAAGATGGTACCGAAGGAGGGGAGGAAATAATGGGAAACTTCTAAGAGAGATTCTGAAGGATTGGACAAAACTTATGGTGCCATTTACTCCTCATCTTGCCGAAGAAATATGGGAAAATCTCGGAAATAATGGATTCGTTTCTCTTGAGACATATCCAGAATATGATGAGAGCATGATTTCTCCAGAAGCAGAGACGAGTGAACTGCTCATAAAAAGACTGATGAACGATATTCAAGAAATACTGAAGGTCACCGGAATAAAGGCGAATAAGATTTATGTATATACCGCTGAAGACTGGAAATGGGAGGTCTATGAAAAGATACTGAAGGGGGAGGATATTGGAGGAATAATGAAGGAACTGATGCAGAGAGAAGAGTTGAGAAAACTCGGCAAAGAGGTTTCCAAATTCATCAAGGACTCGATCACTGACCTGAAAAAACTCTCTGAGCAGGATAAGAAGAGATTTGAAGTTAGAATTGATGAGTTTGAGATATTGAAAAATGCTGCTGATTTCCTGAAGAAGGAATTCGGTGCCGAAATTATTATAGAGAAAGCAGACAAACCAGAGTATGATCCTTCAAATAAATCCAGATATGCAAGACCATTGAAGCCCGCCATCTATGTAGAATGATAGGCGATAAAGAAGTATGGGAAAGAATAGCAGAGAGTTTCGATAAAACGAGAAGAAGACCATGGTTAAAATGTGTCGAATTTATAGATTCGATGGAGAAAAAAGGACTGTTTCTCGATATAGGTTGTGGAAATGGTAGGCATCTAATACCGGCTGCAAAACGAAGTAAACTTGTTATCGGTATTGACTTCTCGATAAATATGCTCAGGACCTGTCGTAACAATCTGGAAAATAGTGAGATTCGAAATTACGCCCTCCTGCAGGCGGATGCAAGATATCTTCCATTCAAGGATGATTGTTTCGATTATGTCATTTTTATTGCATCGCTCCATAATATTAGGGGTAGAGATAACAGGATAAAGGCGCTCAAAGAGATGAGAAGAGTTTTAAAAAAAGGCGGTAAAGGTTTGATATCGGTCTGGTCAAAATGGCAAGATAGATTTCTTTTTCACTTCCTGAAGGAATTTTTTTTGAGAAAATATGAGGAATTTGGAGATATTGAGATTATGTGGAAGAAAGATAATATCAATCTTCCAAGATTCTACCACCTTTACAGTAGAAGGGAGTTTCTCGGAGAGCTTGAAGAGGTGGGATTCAGCACAATAGAAATAGAATCTATCAGAATATCTTCAAAAATTGTGAAAGATAACTTTTTCGCTGTTGTAACTAAATAGATGCTAAGAAGCGAGAACACTCCAGAACAAGAACAGCATCGTGAAGATCATAAGGATTATTGCTATGATAATCAGAATCTGTACAACTTTCAAACTCGTTCCAAATATCACTGGAAAAGGACCGATGAATACAACACCTCCACCTTCGATTTCCCTTTCAGTAAATTCTTCTTCACTCGGAATTCCGCTGTAACCTGTTGCTTCTTCCCTCACCTTCTCTACTATACCAAACACAAAAAACATAAATGAAAGAAAGATAAGAAACATCCCGAGAGCTGCATAAAATCCGGAACCGATGATGAATGGGAATATTATAAAGAAACCTCCTCTCACGTCACCATAGAAGAGGATCAGCAATAATCCTGCGATAAACAAAATCACAGAAAGCAGGTAGAACTTGTTCATTTCTCCTCCCCCACCTTCCGCTTGTAAAGTTTTAGGAGATTCTCAAGTGCAGACGCTATCGTTACCGGCCCAACACCTCCTGGCACAGGCGTAATAGCGCTAACAATTTCTTTCACCTCATCAAATGCAACATCGCCACATATGCCTTTTTCTGTCTTCGATATACCAACGTCTATAACAACACTTCCTTCTTTTATATGTTCCCTGCCTATAAGTCTAGGAACGCCTGTCGCCGTAATCAGAATATCAGCCTTTCTGGTGTACTCTTTAAGATTCCTTGTGAAAACATGACAAACAGATACTGTGGCATTCCTGTTTAGCAGAAGGATTGCAAGAGGTTTCCCGACTATCGGGCTGTGGTTCACTATTACAGCATTTGCACCTTTAAGTTGCACATTCGCATGTTCAAGTATTCTAAGTACTGCCAGGGGGGTACATGGTATGATATCCTCCTCACCGATCATCAATCTGCCAAGATTTCTTGGAGTTATGCCTTCAACATCTTTATCTGGGCTCAATCTCGAAAGAAGGCGGTGCAGGGAGATATGCTCCGGAATAGGTTGCTGTATGATGATTCCATGGATTTCTTCACTGCTGTTCAGTTCCTCAATTACTTCAATAACCTCTCTTTCTTCAACATCCTCAAAAAATCTGTAATGCTCTGATTTTATGCCAACCTCTGAAGATGCTCTCTCTCTCAATCTGAGAAAGAGTTCTGATTCTCTGTTGTTGCCGATAATGATGGTGCCTATGGTTGGAATTGAGTCACATCTCGAAGTCAATTCTTTTAACTCAGATGAAATCCTCTCTTTTATTTCTCCTGCTAATTTTTTACCATCTATGATATGAACCATGCTGCAGATAATGATGGTTGTAGCAGTTAAAAAATTATGGATGTATCTTCAGTGAATTAGACCTTTCTTCCGATGGCATAAAACTGTGGGAAGAAGTTGAGCTCTATCCCTTCATCCAAAGATTTGAGATACTCATACTCCCACTGGTCAATTTCTTCTTCGCTCAACCCTGCCTCCTTTAATACTCTTATGTAATAATCTCTGGAATGCAAATAATAGGCTTTATCCTCCTCACAACTCCATATCCTGCTATTTCCGATGCCTATCTCTGTTTCCAATCCAGCTCTAACGAAGAACTGCCTTAACTTTCTTCCGATATATGGATCCCCTCCTCTTCTCTTTATAGCTTCTCCAGCAAATATCTTATCTACTTTTGGGTTCTCAGGCCAATGAACCTTACCTCCGAAATCTGGTTCCAAGGATGCCAAAACTATTCCTCCCCTCTTAGTTACACGAGCCATTTCATTGACAACCTTCTGGGGATCTTTAGACCACATAAGTAAAAGATTGCATGTTGTTATATCGAATGTTTCGTCTTTAAAGGGTAAGCTATGGGCATCGCCAACAACTAACAACTCAACATTGTCGTAATCTGATAGAACGTTTCTGGCTATGGATATCATCTCTTCAGAAGCATCTACTCCTATGACAATTCCCTTTGTTAATGTAGCTATGTCTCTCGTGACCATGCCTGGTCCGCATCCAACATCTAGGATCATCTCTGCATCCTTTATACCGACCTTTATGTAGAGAGGTATTCTCTCCTCAGCCGTTTCTATAGCTTGAAGTTCTAGTTTTTTAAGGAAGTCGTCAAGTTCTTCAGCAGATCTCCTATGAAATGGAGAGATTTTTTTCATCTTGTTTTTACAAATGTTGAAGACCTTATAAAACCCTTATTTTGGGCATAACTGTTAAAGAAGTCTTATAATGTTTGTTGCCGAAATTTTTTATAGAATGGTGAGCAGGAGAATGGGTTTGTCTGTAATTATACTCATACTCCTGATGACTTTCTCAGCTAGCTTATACTCTGCATGCAATTCAGAATTCGAAAAGTGGTGTTTGCTTGTATACTGTGATACTGATTCAGAAAGAAGCAGAGATGTTGACTCTATTGGCTTATATGTACTAAATGAGCTCGAAGAAGGGCTGGAGAAAAATGACATAGATATTCTTTTTCTATGGGACAGGGCGTCTGGGAACGATGCTGTATATCAAGTGGTTGCAGATCATACCCCTCTAATCAGATCTAAAATAATCAAGAAATTTAAGGAGATAAACAGTGGTAGTAGTGATACACTAAAGGATTTCATCATTCAGGGTAAAGAACTGTACCCAAATAGAAGATATATGCTGGTTATTTTTAATCATGGTTTTTCTTGGCGTGGATGTTGCTCTGATAGCCATGCTGATGAGATTGAGGACATCCACATACAAAAATGGAACGAGTATATGAGTCTCCATGAGTTACATCGAGGTCTGGATGAAAGTGGAGGCGTAGACATACTTGGTTTTTGTAGCTGCATGATGGCATCTATAGAAGTAATGTACGAGTTGAGAAACGATACGAAAGTTATCATAGCCAGCGAGGGACTGAGTGGAGCTATGTATTGGCCATGGAAGAAATTAGTCGAAGTTTTATCAAGATCTTCTAGCGATAATCTAACAAACCTCTCTGAAAAGATCATAGATGCTTTCTCCGTATACAATCGTAATACAAGATTTGTACATCGTATCCTTAGCTTGCTATTAGGGATCTACTCCTATCCAAGGGAATTTTACATCCTAGCATATGTCTATCCCCCGCATTTTACTATATCAGCGGTCGGGACAGAAGGAATAGCCTCGTTGGCCAAGGATATAGACAAGTTATCGATCTGTTTTACCAATAACATAGAAGAGTATAGAAAAACAATAACCAGAGCTAGGTCGAGGGTAGAAGACTTCCCTGTTCCACTATCTGTTAATGAGTTATTTGGAGACCAAATAGATATAGTTCATTTCTGTGAGATTATGAGCAAAATGGTAAACAATCAGACTATACAATATGATCTAAAACGTATAAAAGATAAAGTTAGCTATTTGGTGATAGCTGAATATCATGAGAGAGGTCATCCTAAAGCCAATGGACTATCAATATACTTTCCTCCAAGACATCTCAAAAATGTAAGATTTGATTGGCAGTTTAAAAAAATTGGATTGAAATTCTCTTTGGATGTATATTCAAGATCTGTAGAATTCTGTGAAGATACAAACTGGGATGATTTTCTAAAGACTTACCTATGGGGGTCAGGATGATGAGAAGACTAGCGGTCACATTGTTAATTGCGGTGTTATTATCCACTCCCTTAGCAACATGTAAACCAGTAAATACAGTTGTCATAAGAGTTGCGTATTATCCGGGTCTATTTTCCAAATTTTTAGCCAGTGATCCTATTTTTGAAGTTTTCAACTATAGTTGGGAAACAAACTCCACAGTGTATAGATTCGAACTGTTTGTTCTGGATAAGTTTGAAATGAGAGGTATTGGAAGTAAAAGGTTATCAACAAAAAATTTTGATGTTCTACTTGTCGGGAGTAACGCAAAGTCATATCTTCTTGATAGTAGAGACCCTCTGTGGAGAAATAACGTCAAGAGGTTTGTTTTGAGTGGAGGAGGCTATGTAGGAATATGTGGAGGGGCAGTACTTGCATCGTTGGGCTATAAAACAGCAAATTCCCTTTTTGAGAGATATATAAACAGGTACACTCTTAAATTGATAGATGTGTATATAAATGATGATTTTGATGAAGAGTGGCAATATCTTCTAAAGCTTTCTTACTCAGAAAGGTTGAGTGATGTTTTTGGGATCCCTGTACCAGTGAACATAGTAAATGAAGAGCTGATGGGCATGAAAGGGAAAAGGATTATCATATGGTGCGGTGGTCCCGGGATCTACATAAAAAACTCAACGAAACAGAGCATACTCCCTTTGATGAGGTACGAGAGAGAAATATCTGACATAGCACCTATCCACAGGATACTAGTAAAAAAGGATTTTAGAATTGCTATAGGTAAGATAAAAACGGATTTGAATGGGAGCCTAGCCGGTGTATCTACGCAGAATGGCGGAAGAATTGTTCTTTTCGGCCCGCATCCTGAATTTAGCCCTGTGGAGGGAGGGAAAGTAAAGGAATTTTTGGGGTTATCCTCAATATTTGGTGTAAGGATTGTCTACAGATGGATTGGTGGAGAAAGAAAAAATCCTGAATATAATTGGTGGATGATAAGAAGAGTGGTTGCCTGGGCAGCAGGCATTGATATAAGAGATTTACCTCCCGTTACTGATTGATCTTATCGAAGTTTCTTGGATAACCTTTTCATCATGTCTTCAACCATCTTTTCGAGATCATAATCTGGTTTCCATCCCCACTCCTGTCTAGCGCAAGAATCATCTATAGTTCTGGGCCATGTTTCCGCTATTTTTTGTCTGAAATCTGGTTTGTATTCGCATTCAAAATCTGGTCTATACTTCCTTATCTCCTCTTCTAATTCCTTTGCGGAAAAGCTCATACCAGATACATTGAAATTTGTATGATGCTTTAATCTTGAGAAATCTGCCTCCATAAGTTGAATCGTAGCTTTCAAACAGTCAGGCATGTACATCATCGGTAAAACGGTGTCCTCCCTCACAAAACATGTGTACTTTTCACCTTTAACAGCATAGTAAAACATCTCAACCGCATAATCTGTAGTTCCTCCGCCTGGCGGAGTCTCGCTGCTTATTATGCCTGGATATCTCACACCTCTAACATCTACTCCATATTTCTGAACATAATATTCTCCTAGAAGTTCTCCGACCACCTTTGTTATTCCATACATGGTTGTAGGAGTAAGTATCGTATCCTGAGGGGTATTTTCTTTTGGAGTGCTTGGACCAAATACCGCTATTGAGCTTGGGCAGAAAATCCTTATTCTTTTCTCTCTTGCTATCTCCAGCAGATTATAAAGACCATTTACGTTAACGTCCCAGCATAATTGAGGATTGTTTTCTCCAGTAGCAGACAGTATGGCTGCCATATGATAGACTGTATCTATATCATACTCTCTGATTATCTTTTCCAGATTCTCTCTATCTCTAACATCTCCAGTAATATAAGGACCTGATTCTTCTAAGGTTTTGCTCGGTTTTCTGCGATGCCCCATCGCTATAACGTTATCTTTTCCGTACTTCTCCCTCAGAGTAACTGTAAGTTCCGATCCTATCTGACCTGTTGCACCTGTTACCAATATACGATAATCTGACATCGTATCCCCCTTAAGATACATATCTATATGGCATAAACCTCCTTATATATCAAAGAGTTGACAATCTCTTTTCTCTTTTCTCTAAACTTTTCAACCCTCTCTTTCGCTTCAAGGGATTCCTTCATCAATTTTTCTGCCTTCTTTCCTTTCAAGGCGTGAGATTTTAGGTATTTATCTCTGTAGATACTCGGAAATACGTTGTATGTACAGAATGGTATTATTCTGTTACCTGCCGCATAATGTATGCTGCATCTCTGCACTCGATTAACATCATAATTATAGTAATCTTGGAAATGCATCATTCCTAGGAACAGGAAATTGTAGTGAAACTCCCTGAGTGAAGAATAGCTTCCTTCCTCCATGATCCTATCCAAAATATCCGAAAGTTTCTTTCCGTTTGGAAGTTCATCTTGAATTATATAGTCAATAAGTTTCTTAGCAAGAGCTCTTCTAAAACTTAAATATCTTATAGCGGAAGGAATCAATTCCAAACCAAACAATACCTTTCTAATCATGCTATCGTGAATACTCTCTATGTCCTTCAAGAATCTGTCAACGTCAACAAATTCTGTTATAGGTATAAGTTTCTTCTTCTTTCTATCAACATATACATATGTAGCTATCCCGCATTTCTCGTTGTTGTAGAAATGAACATGAGGCTCTCTTCCTATAAGATCAGCAAGAGCAGCAACGCAAGGCACAGGGTACCATGCTTCCATACCAAAGTTAAATTTCTTTTTGATCTGCTCAACTATATCAGACTGAACAACCCTAAGCTTTTCTCTTTCTCCCTTCTTTATGAATCCAACCAAAGATATAGGCTGAAAGTTCACTCCCTTTATACCCCTATCAACATTGTGCATCGCGAATCTAACTATGTCTGGAGTTTCCTTGAGATTTATCTGGCTTACAGTTGGAACAAGGACTATACTCTTTATTCCTCCTTCCTTGTATGCCTGGAGAGCGAATGGAGTTTCGTAATGGGTCTTTGGATTGCTATTTGGATCAGGTTTCAAACCATCAAAAGATGTGTATACCGTATTTACTCCCGCATCTTTCCAATCAGATACCATCTTTATAGCCTTTTTGGGATTTTCGTAGTATTCTATACCAAGGGATACAGAATTGGTATTCAATTGGACATGCGGCGATCCTAGATCTTTAGCAAGCTTTATTATATCTCTTAAGTCCTCTCTAAGTATGGGTTCTCCTCCAGTAATCTGTATCGGCGGAGTGTAACCGTTCATCTCTCTAGCAAGCTTGATTCCTTTCTCTATCTCTTTTAAACTTGGTTCGTAAACAAAGCCTGCTTTCTCTTCATAAAAAAAACAATACCAGCATCTCAAATCGCATCTGTTTGTTGCAACTACATTCAAAAGAGCTGTGGTGTTTTTGTGTTGCTTGCATAACCCGCAGTTACCGAGATCTCTGCGATGCTCTATCTCTGTATTGATCTTTGCAACATAGTTCTCCTTGACCTTAAATCTCATTATCTTTTCCCAGTATTCCTTGGTACCGATTCTCTCTTTTGTACCGTTTGCTTTTATTAGATAGACCATGCCATCCTTCTCAGCATAAGCTGCATCTATAACCTTCGGAACTTTTCCATCCTTTATGGTTTTGTCATCTACACTCTTTGTTTTCTCTAGTACGTTAAAACCTTCTTTATTTGCGATCTCATCTATGGATATCATGATATGAGCCTACGAAATGGCTTTACAAATATAAAGTTTGTCAAAACCTCCATTTCCATATCTAAGGAAGTTTTTATATATCCAAATATCTATTAAGTATCGGGATGGGATGGAACTAGTAAACATAGGATGGCTAGCCCTATTTACATTCACAGCATCTCTAGGAATTTCTTTTACATATCTCTATAAGCTCAACAGAAACAAGAAGATGCTCATGTTTGGAATTTCTTTCTTTACAAGCTCCATATGCTATCTACTAGTAGCATTTGATGTAGAGCATCTTTACTATGGCATTTATCAGTGGACTTCATTTCCCATGATGATAGCCATTCTTATATGCGCCGCCGAAGGGATTTTCAAGATCAAATCCTTTACAAAATTGTTTAAGGCTTTCCTAGTAACAATAACAGTAATCCTGATTGCATTTCTCATCTTACCTGAAAAACTGGTTATGTATACTTATCTTGTAAGAATACCGCTAACGGCATCTATAATGGTCATGCTCTTATATCTATCCATTTCAGAGAGGGAGTTATCAAATTTTCTTTTCTTGTCCGCTATCTCATGTTATATCATTGCCGGAATATCTCAATCTAAAGGGTATCTTCCTCTATCCCTCTATTCTTACTTTACAGGTTACGTATTTATCTCGTTGATATCATTCTCAGAACAACAGCCTCGAAGGCATGGTGTAAGTACTTTTCTCAATATGAGAAGAGAACTTGAATTGACAAGAAGAAAGCTATCAAAGATAGCGGAGGAACAAAAAATTATAATAGAAAACATCCCTGCAATGGTTTATCTGAAAGATGAGAAAAATCGATTCGTGAGAGTGAATAAAGCTTTTTGCGAATTTATGTGCAAAAATCTTAGTATTAAAAGCGATAACATAATAGGTAAAAGAGCAGAAGATATTTTTCCCCAAAAATATCTAAGCCTATTTTCGGAAGATGAACTTGTATTAAAAACTGGTCAACCAAAATTAGATATTTTGAAAGGACTTAATGTGGATGGTAAAAGCATATGGTTAAATATAAATAAGATACCATACAACGCTTATGGAAAAGTCAAGGGTTTGGTGTGTATAGCCTATGATGTTACAGAAAGTATAGAGAAGGAAAGATTGTTAAGGGAAAGTAGAGAAAGATTCAGAACTTTGGCAGAGACTTCACCTTTTGCAATAATCGTCTACCAAATAGAGGATATAGTATATGCAAATCATGCGGCAGAAATTATTACTGGTTTTTCGAAAGGTGAACTGATAAGGAAGAAATTTTGGGAACTCATACATCCTGAGTTTAGAGAGGTAGTGAGGGAGAGGAGCCTGGAAAGACAAAAGGGGAAAGAAATATCTCCATACGAATGCAAGATAATCACAAAGGATGGTTCGGAGAAATGGATTCGGATAACGGGGAGCAGAATAATATGGAACGGTATGCCGGCAGGTATAGTTACAGCCGTAGATATTACCGATATTAAAAACTTTGAAAATTACCTGAAAGAAAGTGAAAGAAGGTTCAGGGTTCTGGCTGAAAGCTCGCCAATAGACATATTGGTTATACAGGATGGAAGATTTGTATTTGCAAACTTTGATATTGCGAAGGTCACAGGTTACTCGAGGAAGGAAATTCTGTCTAAGAATTTCTTGGACATGATACATCCTGAGTTTAAGGAGAAAGTTCAAAAGAAATATCTAGACTTATTATCTGGTAAACATGTTTCTCCTATGGAATGCAAAATTCTAGATAAAAGTGGAAGAGAAAAATGGGCTTTGATAGGTGGCAACCTAATAGATTGGGAAGGTAAACCTTCCATTTTGATAGCTGTAACTGATATCACAGACAGAAAAAAGGCTGAGGAAGAAGCAATAAGGGCTAAAAGGTATATGGAGAACATTTTGCACGCAGCCGGAGATGGTATAAGAATAATTGGACTAGATTACAAAGTAAAGATGCTCAACAGGAGAATGGCGAGGATGGCAAAGGTAAAGATGAAGGAAGGTTTAGGAATGAAATGTTACGAGATGTTCAGAGCAGATATATGTAGAACAGAAGACTGTTCTCTGAGAAGAGTACTTAGAACAGGAAGGGGTTTTCAAAAGGAGAGTTTGAGATATTCTACAGATGGAAAAGCCATACCATGCCTACAGATGGTTACTCCCCTCAAGGATTCCAATGGAAATATAGTTGGAATAATAGAAGATTTCAGGGATATAAGGGTAATAAAGAAAGCCGAAGAAAGATTGAGGAGGGCGCATGAGATGCTCAAGAGGAAAAAGGAGCAGCTAGAGAAGCTTAACAATTTGAAAAGTCTCTTCCTAAACATAACTTCTCACGAGTTAAGAACGCCTATGACTGCCATAAGAGGATATGCTCAACTTTTGACGTTAGGAGCTTTAGGAAAGATAGATGAAGAGCAAAAGAAGGTTCTAGAAACGATAATAAGGAATATAGATAGGCTGAACAAACTCATAAACGACATACTCGATGTTTCCAGATTGGAATCAGGGACTTTAAAAATAACCCCAGAAAAATGCAGGATAGAGGAGATAATAGATAATGCGATAGAGACAATGAACGGTCATGCAAAGTTGAAGAATATAAAGATAGAAAAGCTAGTAGAATACGATCTGCCCGAACTGTTTTTAGATAAATATAGGATGGAGCAGGTTGTAACTAATCTCCTAAATAACGCTATAAAATTTTCAAACAGAAACAGCAAGATAATAGTCAGGGCTAGAAGAGAAGGTGAAAATGTAATCTTAGAGATTCAAGATTTTGGTAGAGGCATACCAAAGAATAAACTAAGTAAGATTTTTGAACCATTTTACCAAGTTGATTCTGGTATGGACAGAAAGTTCGGCGGCGCAGGGCTTGGATTGACGATAGTCAAAGGTATAGTTGAGGGACATGGTGGAAGTGTGGAAGTTGAAAGTAAGGTAGGAGAGGGAAGTACATTTAGGGTAATACTGCCTATCCGTTATGTCGGAGAAGAGAGAAAGGTTAAAATATTAACAGTGGAGTGATGGTTACGATGGCAAGAGTGATGGTAGTTGATGATGAGGAGGATCTTAGAAATCTAGTAAAGATGGTGATGGAAAAAGAGGGATTCGAGGTTGAGGGTGCTGAAGATGGAAATGATTTCCTAGAAAAGGTTGATAGATTCCAGCCAGATATCGTTATACTAGATGTCATGATGCCCGGACCTTCGACTAAGGAGATTCTGCAGAAACTCAGAGAAAAAGGTGTGGATTCAAAGATAGTGCTATTGACAGTTGTAAGATTCTCAAGTGAAGAGATAAAAAAATTATCTGAAATGGGGAATGTTGTCGGGTACATGACAAAGCCTTTTGATATCCCTGAACTAGTATCTGAGATCAACAAACATATAAAGGCATAAAGATGGAGACGGAAACTTTAAGAATAAACTACTGGAAAGGAATCAATAAAGAGCTCGATGATATACTGAAAGATATAAAAGGCATCATATTCTTGATTCACAACTCTGCTGAAATTGAGGACATACTTAGTTTTTTGACGAGATTTAGACCACAAGATCAAGTAGATATACTATATATTTCTCTAATTAGGAGCTATTATCATATCAAGCTATCTCTGGAAGGTAAGGACTTGGGAAACAGGAGATTATTCATCTTAGACTCTGTAACATCTATGATTACTGATGTCGATGAAGAAAAAGGTTTTGAGGGTAAAGAAAAGATAGAAGGAATTTTTAGAAAGCCTCCATCAGACTTTAACAAGCTTAAAGATCTGATTATAGAAGGACTAGACTCCCTCAAGAAAGTGGGGATAACAGCTGATATAATAGTTATAGATTCCATCTCTCAGTTGATTAATCTTACATTCCCAACAGATTATCAGCTCAAAGGCTTCTACAATTTTCTGGAAGAGATGAGGAGAAATGTGTTGGGAGTAATTCATGATACTCTCATCATACTTTACGATGACAAAACAGGTTATCTTAAACATTTACCGGTTGTTCATTCCGATCATATAATAAGGATGGAGGTCATCAAAGAAAAGCCAACTTGGAGAGGCTAGGACATGCATAAGATTGGCTTTATAGTCAACCCTATTGCGGGTATGGGAGGAAGAGTTGGCTTAAAAGGAACAGATGGTGTAATAAATGAAGCTATGAAGAAAGGTGCAAAACCTGTTGCTCCAGAAAGAGCAAAAGAGATGCTGAAAGTGTTTAAAGAAAAATGCGAAAAAGATGTGAAATGGCTAACATGCTCTGGAGAAATGGGGGAGAAGGAGTTAAAAGAGGTTGGCTTTCGGAACGTAGAAATAATTTACCATCCAGATTATCCAACAACCTCTGAGGATACAAAGGAAGCTTGTAGGAGGTTATTGGGCAAAGTAGATATAATAGTGTTCTGCGGCGGCGACGGTACAGCTAGAGACATAGCTACAGTAACTGATAAAAAAATTCCGATTTTGGGCATACCTTCTGGAGTGAAGATGCACTCTGGAGTCTTTGGTGTGAATCCTGGAGCTACAGCTAAAAGTCTCTGTGAGTTCTTGGAAGGAGATTTAGATGTTGGTGAAGTTGAGATTCTGGACCTGGATGAAGAACTCTATAGGAAAGGTGAATGGAAGATCAGACTTTTTGATACGGTTCTTGGTCTGACAGAACCCACTTACATACAGTCTGGAAAGGCAACATTCGAATCTGTAAGTGATGAAGAGATGAAAGAACAGATTGCTGAGCATATTATAGAGATGATGGAAAAAGACGATTCTCTTTTTATTCTAGGATCTGGGAGTACCCTTTACAAGATAGGTGAAAAATTGGGGATAGATAAGACTTTGTTAGGAATAGATGCTGTCTACAAGATGAAGTTGGTGGGGAAGGACCTAGATGAGAAAGGCATTCTTGACCTGCTAGATGAATATCGGAAGGCAAAGATCATTCTAAGCCCTATAGGTGCCCAAGGTTTTATTCTGGGCAGAGGAAATCTTCAAATAAGTCCAGAAGTTGTTAGGAGAGTGGGGATAGATAATATAATAGTCGTAGCCACTCCTTCAAAACTCTCAGCAACCCCGATTTTGAGAGTCGATACAGGAGATAAAAATCTTGATAGAGAGTTTGCTGAGAAAGGATATATGATAGTTGTGACTGGTTATCGGATAATGAAGGCTGTTAAGATTCAAAGTGAAGAAAGGTAGGAACAGAAGATTTTTCCACCAGAGGATTGGTGAATAATTCGAATATATCGCCGTGAAACTGGAGTCTCTCTTGGATAAGACCATTGACGATAAAAATAGAAAGAGGGCAAAAAGGTTTATCCAATAAAGATTCTCTTTAGTATATTGTTGAACGGTTCCAGCGTTGCATTTTTTGTTGGTGCTTTTCTCTTTCGCCGGCTGGAATTGGATGATTGCCTACTTGCTTGTTTGGTTCTCTCACCGTGTCGGATCCTTTACTCATGCTTGGCTCGCTGCTGCTGCCCTCAGAGTTATTTACTACCACGATCACTGTTCCACTGTCAGATGCAGATGCGTGTGGACCAGATACTATTGCCGTTACCGTGTAATAGTATGTTCCTTCCTTCCAAGGTGCTTTAATGAACCCGCCTAGCAGAGGTATAAGTGCACGAGTGAAAGTTTTATTTATTGCTGGCGGCACGATAACCCTAGCTTCTCTCCCCGGTGAAACTGAGAAGTACACACTGTATGGGGCTAACCTCTTTGGTCGAAGGTCTTCGACTGTGGCGAATACCAAGATTTTGATGAGAGTTCCTCCCCCAACTTCTACCAAAAATGGTTTCACTTCTGCATAAGCTGTAGCCCGCATTATACCTGTTCTCATGTAACCGAGTCTCACTATTGCTCCTATTGTCGGCGAGGTAGGGGAAGCGTTGTTATGGTAAGGTTTCTCAACCACTTCTCTAGATTCGGCAGATTTTACGATTGTTGTCCCCAAAGCTGTAGCGATTAAGAGAGTTGCGATCAAGGCAGTTTTAAGCACGATTTTCTTTCTCATCTTTTCACCTCTTAAAAATATATTATTTTGCCTATATATTTCCTTTGCCCCTAACTCGTTGAACAAATCAGGATACTTTGACGCAGAGGGGATAATATGCAAGCTGAATGAAGTTAAACTAGATGAGAATTGTAGGGAAGGAAAATATTTGCTTTTACAAAGCTAATAGGCTACCGTTTGGAAAATCGGGTAGATTTCTACAGCGTAGCCGCCATGATCTAAACTGCTTTCAAAGAAGTTTTTCAAGGTTTTCCTGAGCCAACTTTTCGACACAACCTATAAACTTATTTCTTGTGATAACTCTTTTATATAACCAAACCAACAACCTTTAAAAGACTTGACACATTAGCATTGTGGGGGAGTATAATGAGAGAGATGACCGAATTTCTAAAAAGAGAGTACGAAGAGATGGAAAAGCAAGGGTTAACATGGGTTATAAAATCTCTGAACGGTCCTTCTGAGCCTCACGTTGTTGTTGAAGGTAAAAAGTGCCTAATGCTTGCATCAAATAACTATCTAAATCTTGCAAATGATCCTAGACTAAAAGAAGCAGCAATTAAGGCTATAGAGAAATACGGCGCAGGCGCAGGATCGGATTGGTCTATAGCTGGAACGATGGATATTCATGTTGAACTCTACAAAAAGATTGCAGAATTTAAAGGGACAGAAGATGCCATAACCTTCCAAACAGGATTTGCTGCAAACGCAGGTTTAATACCTCAACTTGCTGGAAAAGGAGACTTACTAGTATCTGATGAGCTCAATCATGGCTCAATAATAGATGGCGTAAGACTTTCAAAAGCTGAGAGAGCCATATACCCCCACTCTGATATGGCAGCGCTTGAAAAGATTCTCAAGGAGGCTGACAAGAAAGACTATAGAAGGATAATCATACTAACTGATGGAGTCTTCAGCATGGACGGAGATATTGCAAAACTGAAAGAGATATGGAAGTTAGCAGAAGAGTATAGAGCAATGGTATATGTTGATGATGCTCATGGAGAAGGAGTACTTGGAGATGGTCATGGAATAGGAAGACATTTCAACCTAGAAAAGGAGATCCATTTCCAGATAGGAACTTTCTCCAAAGCCTTTGGTAGTTTTGGTGGCATGCTTGCCGGATCGAGGGATCTAATAAAGTTCGCTTATAACAAAGCTAGAACTTGGCTATTGAGTGCTGCATTTCCTCCTCACGTTGCAGCTGCAAATATTGCTGCTCTAGAGATTGTAGAAAAGGAGCCTGAGAGGGTGAGAAAGCTCTGGGAGAATACAAGGTACTTCAAGAAAGAGATAGAGAGCATGGGCTATGATACGGGAATGTCTGAGACTCCAATCATACCAGTAATAGTCGGAGATAGTAAAAAAGCAAAACAACTAGCAGAGAGATTGTATCAAGAGGGAATATTTGCTCTAGCTATAGTTTATCCAATGGTTGCAAGAGATAAAGCTAGAATAAGGAATCAGATGAATGCAGGAATGACCAGAGAAGATCTTGATTTTGCTCTAAGCGTTTATGAAAAACTTGGGAAGGAACTGAAGATAATATAATCTCTCCTCTCTTATTAATTGATTTTTAGCCTTGTTTATTTCAAAAATTTTTTACATTTAATAATTATTCATGAATTGAAATAGGTGAGAATATGATGATGAAGAAAATTGTAGCAGTGTTTTTGGTTGGTGTTTTAATTGCTCTTTCAGCAAGCGTATCCAACTTATCCGAAGCTAAAACTCTCAAGGAGAAGAATAAACCTGTACTAAGTGTCCTCAAACTATTTTTCGGTGAGAGAACAAGTTTTCTTCCAAAAATAAAATTCTTGAGAGAAATATTCGATAGAAATATGATCAGGTATAGAGAAAATGATCATCCAAAAGGTACACTAGACGGAGATGATGAAGCAAAACTACCGACTTGGGGTCTAGGATACTATTGGAAATATGACATGATTTTTGGTTTCGAGCATGATGTTGCAAGCATGAAGAATGGTCATGTTAAGAATATGAGAGCTGAGGTTGTGGATATAAAGGATGGTAACTACATTATTGAGCTTACAAGTGATGGTATAGAGGGTAAGCTTAGGATTATGGATTGGGTATCAGCCACATTGAAGGGAGATTTTAGTGGAAGTGCAATTTTGGATGTAAGAACTCTTGGTCTGAAGGAATTTAAGTTCCACATATCCGGCAAACTAGGTGGGAGAAGTTTGAATGTCGTGTTTGGAATGGAAATAGAGAAGGGTTTGCTGAACTTTCTCGAATTCCCTCTCAAAAAAGGAAAAGAATGGGATATATCCTGTAAAGCAAAGTATACAATAAAAGGTAATTGGGGTATGTTTACATTCTCCCACTCTGACAGTGGGTCGTTCAATGACCACATGAAATGTGTCGATCATAAGAAAAAAGATGATTATGACTCTTTCTTGGTTTCAGGGGAGCTTGGAAAACCATCGGAGATATGGTTCTCTCCCGAGGTTGGATTTCTTGTCTCTGTCAATGAAAAATTACCGAACTGGGGTGGATTAACTGCAATATTTAAGTTGAATCTGCTAGAGACCAACTACATT